>JAPLJM010000220.1 GCA_026388595.1 Deltaproteobacteria bacterium | reverse complement strand
TTGCCCACGACAAAAATAGATGGCGGCAAAAAGCCTTTTTCTTCGGACCGTTGAATGATATTTGTTAAAGTGCCGGTTAAGGTTTCCTGTTCTGCCGTTGTTCCCCACCGGATCAATGCCGCCGGCGTTTCGGGGTCTTTTCCGTGGGCGGTCAGGCTGGCGACGATTTTCGGCAGGTTCTTTACGCCCATGAGAAAAACGAGCGTACCGATGCCGGCCAGGGCATCCCAGTTGATGTCGCTCTTTTCCTTGGTCGGATCTTCATGGCCGGTGACAAATGCCACGGTGGACGTAAAACCCCGGTGCGTCAAAGGAATTCCGGCATAGGAAGGAACGGCTATGGCCGACGTGATGCCGGGGACGACTTCAAAATCGATACCCGCTTTTGCCAAAACTTCCGCTTCTTCGCCGCCGCGTCCGAAGATGAAGGGGTCGCCGCCTTTAACCCTTGCCACAATTTTTCCCTGTCCGGCTTCTTCAACGAGACGACGGTTTATCTCATCTTGGGACAGGGTGTGGTCTCCCCCCTGTTTTCCGGCATAAATCAGGCGGATGGGATCTTTGGCGTGGCTGAGGAGTTCCTCGCTGACCAAATGATCATAGATCAGGACGTCCGCCTCTTGGATGCAACGCAGTCCTTTCACGGTAATCAGGCCCGGATCGCCGGGTCCGGCGCCGATAATGTATACTTTGCCCCTCTGTTTCAGATCTTCAGCAGGCATTGTTACCTCCTTGGTAGACTGCATCGAGAATGGCCTGACCGCCCTGCGACAGAATCCGCTCGGCCAGCATTCTCCCCAGCATCAGATATTCCGATGACTTGCCCTTGACCTCATCGGTGATCATGATCCGGCCGTCCAGGCTACCCACCAGGCCCTCCAGGGTCAGCTCCTCGCCGCGAATCTTTCCATAGGCGGCAATGGGCAATTGACAGCCGCCGCCGAGGCGCTGTAAAAATGACCGTTCCGCCCCGACTTCCAACCATGTGGCTGGATGGTTCAGGAAGGCAAGCGCCTCTGCCACGGCTGAATCGCCGATTCTCATTTCAATGCCCAGCGCCCCCTGGCCGACAGCAGGCAGCATGACTTCTGTGGGGATGAACTGAGACACGCGGCGAACCCACCCCATTCGCCGGATGCCGGCTGCGGCGACAATAACGCCGTCAAGGTCTTCCAGCTCGATCTTTCTGATCCGGGTATCCAGATTGCCCCGAAGGGGAACAATCTGCACATCCGGCAGCAGATTCCGGATCTGCATGCCTCTTCTTAGAGAGCCGGTGCCGATTCGCGCCCGCTGCGGTAATGATTCGATTTTCCTGTTGTCTTTGGCAATCAGCACATCCCGGGGATCTTCCCGCTCGGGAATGATCCCGATGTGCAGTCCTTCCGGCAGTTCGGCAGGGACGTCCTTCAAGCTGTGGATGGCGATATCGGCGTCGCCGCACAGCAGGGCGTCTTCGATTTCTTTGACAAATACGCCCTTGCCGCCGATTTTGACCAGAGAAACATCCTGCATGATGTCTCCCCTGGTCTTGATGACGACGATTGTGATTTCCATTTCCGGATGGTGTTTCTTCAGCCGGTCCGCCACCCCGTTGGTTTGTGTCAACGCCAGTGCGCTTCCCCGTGTGGCAATTCTCAATGGTTGTTTAATGGCATCCTCTCCTTTACGGTTCCAGCCTGAATAGTCTGCGCAATGCGGCCACATAGGGGATCGCAGCGTAGTCCTGGCTTTCCTCCTTCAGGCTGATGATCGGATCATGGAGGATCTTGTTGATGATGGATCCTGCCAGAATTTCAATGTTGTTCCGGTCTTCAGCCGTCAGATTCTGCATCCAGGCGGATGATTTGTCAAGCTCTCCCCGGACGATCTCTTCCGCTTTTTCTTTCAGGGAAACGATGGTGGGCACCACCGCCAGGGTATTGTGCCATTGCGTAAACTTGGCAACTTCTTCGTTAATGATCATTTCTGCCTTCTGCGCCTCCTGCATTCGGCCCCGGACATTGCCATCCACGATATCCTGAAGGTGGTCGATATTATAGAGAAAAACGTTATCGATCTCCCCGGCGGCGGGATCAATGTCCCGGGGAACGGCGATATCGATCAGGAAAAGCAGGCGGTTCTTCCGCCGGCGAAGCGCCGCCGCGACCATCCCGGCCGTGATCACATATCCGGGGGCGCCTGTGGAACTGATGACAATATCCACATCCCGGAGTGAATCTTCGATCCGGTCCAGGGTAACGGCCCTGCCGTGAAATTCTTCGGCCATCTGCTGCGCCCGCCCGTAGGTCCGGTTGGCGATGAGGATCTGGTCCGCCCCGTGATTGATCAGGTGACGTGCGGCCAGTTCGGACATCTCACCGGCGCCGATCAGCAGGACATTCTTTCCCTGCAAGCCTCCGAAGATCTTTTTGGCCAGTTCGACTGCGGCATAGCTGACCGACACGGCGTTGACGGCAATCTCCGTTTCCGTTCGCACCCGTTTGGCCACGCGAAAGGCATAATGCATGATTTTATTCAGGATAATCCCGGTTGTTCCGTTTTCCACCGCCTGCCGGTAGGCATCCTTGACCTGACCCAGGATCTGGGGTTCCCCCATCACCAGGGAATCCAGGCTGGACGTGACTCTGAACAGGTGGCGGACGGCCTCCTGATCCCCATAAATATATAGGCACCGCAGCATTTCTTCCCGGGACAAATTGCCATGCTGAAGGATGAAATCCTGGAGCCGCTCCGCCGTTTCCGGGACGTCCGTCGTCTGCGCAATGACTTCGACGCGATTGCAGGTGGACAGATAGATCACGCCGTTCATCTTTGGGATTTTCATGATCTCCCGGAGGGGATGGGCCGCTTCCTCACAAGAGATGGAAAGCCTTTCCCGGAGATCCAGGGGGGCCGTTTTATGGTTCACGCCGATCAGAATAATATTCATGATTACAAGAAGTTATGAACAGTGGTGAAAAACGCCTTTTCCAGGAAGAACCCGGCCAGGAGGATAAGAAAAGCCAGGAGGGAAAACAGGGCGACCCGGTGCCCCTTCCAGCCGATGGCAAGCCGCTGGTGCAGCAGAAGGGCATAGAGCAGCCAGGCCGCCAGCGTCCAGATCTGTTTGGGATCCCATTGCCAGTGGCTACCCCAAACCGTGCGCGCCCAGATGGAGCCCACCAGGACGCCCAGGGTCAACAGGGGAACGCCCCAGAGCAGGCAGATATGATTGATATTGTCCAGATCCTTCAGCGACGGCAGCAGTCTGCTGAAGCTGCCGATGCTTTTGTGTTTAATCAACCGGTTCTGAATCAGATACATGGCCCCGGCGCAGGAGGCCAGTGCGAAAAGGGCTTCACCGGCCACGGACAGGGTGACATGAAGCGTCACCAGGCCGCCTTTCAGGACCTCGGGCACGGAGACGGACCCTTCCATGCCTGTGGAAGCCCCAATCATGAGTAAAAAAGCGACGGGTGAGATGAAGGCGCCCAGAACCCTTGTTTTGGTCTTTAACTGCAGGATCAGATAAATACCGCATAAACTCCAGGCAAAAAAGGAAAGGGTCTCATGAACATTATTGATGGAAAGTCCACCAGATACGATCATTTGTGCAAGAAAAAAAGCCGTATGCAACGAAAATGCCGTGAACAGAACCCAGGTGGATGCTTTCGCAATCAGGACCCTTCTGACCAGGAGGGAAGCGGTGTAACCCAGGGTGCTGATCAGATAGGCGGCAAGCGCCCATTTGAAAAATAAAAGGTCCATCAGAGGCTCACGTCCATATCTATCCCGCTGTGTTCATATATGATTTTATTCACAAGGTCCCGATTTCCGTCTCTGATCGCCTGCAGAATATCAGAATGGACAAGGTCCACAAAAAGGGCTTTGTTATCCTCTGGGGCATCACTTTGCGTCAAAACCTTTTTCCGGAGCGATCCCATGATTCGAAGCAGAACTTGATATTCGGGGCCGTACTGCTGCTGCATGTCCTCCCTGAGCTTCTTGGCCAGGGCGGGGCTTTTCCCCCCCGTGGAAATGGCAATGGACAGATCACCCTGCTGCACCAGCGACGGAAGGATGAAATTACACTTGTCCGGATCATCCACAATATTTACCAAAATGCCCAGGGACAGGGCATCCTGCGAGATTTGCGCATTTATTTCATTCCGGTCTGTTGCGCCGATGACCATGAACGCCCCGTGCAGCGTCTTCTCCTCGTAGTCCTTATCGACATGGACGATTTGACGCGCCTTTTTTCTTTCTTCCAATAAGGGGGTGAGCAACGGGCTGACGATGGTCACCTGCGCGCCGCATTCGATCAACCGCTCCGCCTTTCTTTCCGCGACGTCTCCGCCGCCGATAATGACGCAGCGCCTGTTTGTAATATCGAGATTAACGGGATAGTATTTTTTCATCGTTCCGACGGGTTTATCGAATTATCCTGAAAGACCATGGCGGAAGGCTATCACGAAGCCCGTCAAAATTCAAGCTGCTTGAATTATCATCAAAAAGAGGATATATTCATTTACAATAATGGGTGAAGGCGATTTGAAACCTTTACATAACCGGAGAAAAATGGTTCGCAAGCAGCGAATCAAATGTTTTCCGCCTTTCCAGATCTGAAGCTAACAGCTTGTATTTAATAATCATATGACAGTAACATTTTTGAAGCGGAAAAGATTTTTGAGCAGTGGCGAAGCCATTTTTCAAAGGTCTCGCTGTGTTTTAAACATGAAGGAGACGTGCCATGCCGAAGAATGACGGAAAGGGAACGGACATGAAGGATAAGTGGCTGAAGATCGAGTTGACGGCGCCTTCCGAATTGATCGATGCCCTGTCCAATTTCATGACGGAAATCGGCTCCCAGGGCGTATTTCAGGAAACTTCCGATCCGCAGGCATCAAACGGCTTTACAGAAGACGCCACCAGCGAAACACTGAAAGCATACCTGCCTTTTGACATCCGTCTCGAA
>JAPLJM010000221.1 GCA_026388595.1 Deltaproteobacteria bacterium | reverse complement strand
CCAAAAATGGTCGCCGCCGTTTCCAATGCCGGAGGCTTAGGCATTCTGGCCACAGGTCCCATGGACCCGCCGCAGACCCGGAAGGCCATCCAGGAAATCCGAAAACTGACGGACAAGCCCTTCGGCTGTAACGCCACCCTGCTCATGCCCGGCGCTGCTGAAAACGCCAAAGTGCTGCTGGAGGAGCAGGTTCCGGTGATTAATTTTGCCCTCGGCAAGGGAGATTGGCTGGTCAAGGGCGCCCACAAGTACGGAGGAAAAGTCATCGCCACGGTGGTCAATGCCCGCCATGCCAAGCGCGCGCAGGATTACGGTGCGGACGGGGTCATTGCCACGGGCAACGAGGCGGCGGCCCACGGCGAGGCGCTGACCACCATGGTGCTCATCCCGAGCCTGGCAGATGCGCTTGACATTCCCGTGATTGCGGCGGGCGGCATTTCCGACGGCCGGGGGATGGCGGCGGCGCTGGCCTTGGGCGCGGAAGGCATCGCTCTGGGGACAAGACTGATGACGACCAAGGAGAGCCCCCTTCACGAGAATTTCAAAAAACTGTCCATTGAAAAAGATGTAACCGACACTCTTTATTCGACGCGCGTGGACGGGATCTACTGCCGGGTCATGAATACGGACGCAGCAAAAGAAGCGATCAAGAAGGGGCTGGACCTGCCTGCCGCCTTCGTCAATTCCCGTGAGGTGGCGGAGCAGATGAATATGCCCTACCTGAAGCTGTTTATCGGCATCCTCGCGTCAGGCTGGAAAAATGCCATGCAGATGGCTTACATGGCCAATGGCTTCAAGGCCTTCAAGCTGGCCACGGAAGACGGTGATCTGGAGAAAGGCATTCTGCCGGTGGGGCAGGTGATGGGCTTGATTCACGATGAGCCGACCGTGGCGGAACTCTTCGAACGGATGGTGGCGGAGGCGAAAGCGGTCCAACAGGGTTTGGCAACCAAGATGGCCTAAGGGTCAACCCACCTTACCCGATCAGGGCCTTCATCTTGCTGATGGTGGCGCGGTAATCCCCGCTGCTGAAAACTGCTGCGCCGGCAACCAACACGTCTGCGCCGGCTTCCAGGATTGACGGCATGTTGGTCAGGGTGACACCGCCGTCCACTTCCAAAAGGACAGCGGGGGCCTGCCGATCGATGCATTCCCGGGCCTGCCGGATCTTCGGCAGCATCGTCCGGATAAACTGCTGGCCGCTGAAACCGGGGTTGACGGTCATGATGAGCAGCAGGTCGATGTCCGCGAGGATAGGCTCGATGAGCGTCAGCGGTGTTCCGGGATTGAGCGAGACACCCGCTTTCGGCCCCAGTTCCCGGATGCGTGTCACCGTGCGGTGCAGGTGGTCCGCCGTCTCCACATGGACGGTAATCACATCGCTGCCCGCCTCCGCAAAGGCATCCAGAAACTGTTCGGGATGTTTGACCATCAAATGAACGTCGAAGGGAAGCCGGGTCAGCTTCCGCAGGGACTTGACCACAGCGGGACCAATGGTGATGTTCGGGACGAAATGGCCGTCCATGACATCGATGTGAATCCAGTCGGCGCCGGCCGCTTCCACTGCGGCAATTTCTTCGCCAAGCCTGCTGAAGTCAGCGGAAAGGATGGAAGGGGCAATTAGTTTCATGACCCCCTCATACACGATTGACGTCAGGGTGTCAAATTGAACGTTGCGACTAAAATTCCCGCCATCCCCCTTCAAAATACGGGGCGATTAGGGGGCCGGGAAAGATTCTCAGGCTGCATGGCCTGAACTATTTTTTAGTAACCCGGTTATCGTATGATGTTCGCTTTGTATAACATCCTGCTGATGCTTGCCGCAGTTCTGGCCATTCCCTACTATGGATTCAAGGTCCTGTTCACCGGCAAGTACCGGTACAGCATGGGGCCCAAGTTCGGCATCAACCCGACGGAGCTGTACACGCGCATGCAGGGAAGCCCCCGCATCTGGATCCACGCCGTCTCCGTCGGGGAAGTGACGGCGGCGGCGCCGATTGTGGCCGCCCTGCGCGCAGACTTTCCCAGTGCCTGCCTGATCCTGTCCACGGGCACGGAGACGGGGCAGGAAATGGCCCGCCGGATGATTTCCGAAGCCACGGCCATCATCTATTATCCCCTTGATATCCCGCATGTCGTCCGGAAGTTGATCCGTCTTGTCCATCCTGATCTGTTTGTGCTCACGGAAACGGAACTCTGGCCTAATTTTCTGCACACCTGCCGTGCGTTTGGCGTGAAAGTGGTCATGGTCAACGGGCGGCTCTCTCCCCGTTCCTTTAAAAAATATTACCACACCCGTGCCTTCTGGACGCAAATCATGAAAGATATTGATCAAATGGGTGTCATTTCGGAAATCGACGCCCAGCGGGCACGGGCGATCGGCATGGCCCCGGACAAAATACAGGTTCTCGGAAATGCCAAATATGACGGTCTGGCGGCAAAAGTGTCGCCCGCGCTACAGGCGGAAACGGCCCGGCGCCTGAACATGGCCGTGGGCGAACGGGTGCTGGTGGCCGGAAGTACGCATGCAGGCGAAGAGGATGTTATTCTTGAGGTATTTCAGAAGTTACTGGCGGTTTATCCCGATTTCAAATTGATCCTCGTGCCCCGTCATATTGAACGGGCCGGGGAGGTCATGCACCTGGTCCGGCAATCCGGATTCGCGGACAGCCTCACCCTGACGGAAATCAATCAGGGCAGGACGCGGAAGGCAGAGAAGGTCCTGGTGGTGGATGTAATCGGGGAACTCTTCAAGGTCTACAGCCTGGCCATGGTCGTCTATTGCGGGGGCTCCCTGGTCCCGAGGGGCGGGCAGAACATCCTGGAGCCTGCCGCGTGGGGCAAGGTGGTCTTCTATGGTCCGTCCATGGAAGATTTTCGCGATGAAAAGGTCTTGCTGGAAGCGGTCGGAGCCGGGGTTCCGGTAAAAGACGGCCGGGAGCTTGCAGATCAAATGCTGGCCCTTCTCCGCGAGCCGGAAACGCTCGCCCGCAAAGGGCTGGCCGCCGGTCAGGCCGTGGCCGCCAACCGCGGCGCCTCCCAGAGGTATGCCGCCTTAATTAAAAAAGTCCTCCTGAGCCGTCACAGGTAATCGAGATACTTTTAGACGGCAAAGGAAACCATTGCATAACCGGTGAAAATGGTTCGCAAGCGGTGAATCAAAGATTTTTCGCATTTCCAGAAATTATACTAATTTTTTGATTTAATACACTTTTGAATCTTAGCATATTTCATGCGAAAAAGATTTTGAGCGGCGGCGAAGCCATTTTTCACCGGTTTCAAAAGGCGTAGCGCAACGCCGCATATGGCCTTTTTACAAAGCCGTTATCAGCCTTCCGCCCGCTTCACATACTCCTGCCACTTGCTGTCGACCCAGACCTGCAGTTGATGCAATTGTTCAATATTCATTTTCTTGAACCGTCCCTGCTTCTCCAGATAGTTGATGACGGGCAGACGATTGCCCCGTTCGGCCAGGGTCTTGCTCCGGCCGGTAAAACGGAATTTCCCGTTTTCGATTTCAAACAGGACGACCAGTCCGGTTTCCACCGCCAGTTTGCCCGTCTTGATGGTATCCTTGGGCGCATAGCCCCAGCCGGGCGGGCAGGGAACGTACATATGGATATACCGGGTACCCTTGATCTTCTTTGCTCTGACAAACTTGTCATACAGATCGATCGGATAGGATGGCGATACCGTTGCCAGGTAGGGAAGATCGTGGGCTTCCATGATCCTGATAAAGTCCTTCTTGTGCTGCTGTTTGGTCAGAATCGGTGTCGTAGACGTCAGCGCCCCCATGGGCGTGGCGCTTGAGCGCTGGGTCCCCGTGTTCATGTAGCCTTCATTGTCATAGCACACATAGATGAAGTCCGTTCCCCGCTCTGCCGCCCCGCTCAAAGCCTGGATTCCCATATCGAAGGTCCCGCCATCGCCGGCGATGGCCATCACGGTGGTGTCGGTCCTGTTGAGGGCCTGAAGGCCCGCGACAATCCCCGACGCGGATGCCGCCGTGCTGGCGAAGGAATTGTTCAGGCAGGGCACCATGACGGGCGTACTGGGGTAGATCCCGTGCAGAACGCAGAGACAGCAGGCAGGCAGGGTGACGATGGTGTTTTCCCGGAGCGCCTTCAAGGCATAACGATAACCGAGGGAAAGTCCGCACCCCTGACAGGCCCGCGTTCCGGGCAGAATATATTCTTTTGCATTCAGTTTAAAGAGATTTTCCGGCATATCATCACCCTGTAAAAGTATTGAGCCACGTTGTTTTTGGTTCCACCATTCCCTTGTTGAAACCGGCCAGGGAATCCTTTGCCGCCGCGGCCAGTTCACGGGCCTTGACATCCCGGCCGCCCAGTCCGGCGATATAATTATGGATGGGCGCCTTGATCTCGGTCCCGTAAAAGGCCGCTTTCAAATCGGAACAGAGGCCGCCTTCATAGCCGTAGCTGATGCTTTTCTCAAAGATCACAATCCCCTGCGCCTTTCGGAAGGCATCCCGGACGTCTATTTTCGGGAAAGGCCGGAAAACGCGGATTCCCACAACGCCCGCCTTGATCCCCTCCTCCCGGAGGAGGTCGGCGGCGGCCGTGGCCTCACTGGCAAGCGATCCCATCCCGACGAGGATCAGGTCCGCATCCTCCATCCGGTATTCCCAGATCATCCCGCCATGATCCCGGCCAAAGGCCTCGGCATAGGCGGCATTGACGGCGCGGATGGTTTCGGGGGCCTTATCCAGCGCCGCCTGAAGTTTATAGCGCATTTCCATGTAGCCGTCCCTAAGGACGCCTTCGCTGTCCCGGCGCTGCCCGGGGAAAAGAACGGGGTTGAGATTTCTCGGATCATCGGGCGACAGTATCGTATGGGGCTGGTAAGGCGGCAGAAAGGCCTTGACATCGGCGGCATCGGGCACATCCACGGGCATCATGGTGTGAGACAGGACGAATCCGTCGTAGCAGACCATGACCGGGCAATAAACAACCTCGGCGATCCGGTAGGCCTGAATGACCGTATCGATGATTTCCTGGTTGTTGCGGCAGTAGAGCTGCATCCATCCCGTATCGCGCTGGGCCAGTGAATCCTGCTGGTCGTTGAAGATCGTCCAGGGGGCGCCGACGCCGCGGTTGACGCAGCACATAACGATGGGCAGGCGGGAACCGGCCGCCCAGTGAAGCTGTTCATGCATGTAGAGAAGCCCATTCGCACTGGTTGCGGTGAAAACCCGGGCGCCCACGGTGGATGCGGAAATGCAGACGGTGAGCGCGGAGTGCTCTCCTTCCACCCGGACATATTCGGCTTTCAGCTC
>JAPLJM010000176.1 GCA_026388595.1 Deltaproteobacteria bacterium | reverse complement strand
CAGGCCGTCCAGGCGCCCTCCCCCACCCCCGGCGATGCGCCGGTTGTACGAGCGCTACAGGAAGCGATCCGGGATGTTTACCAGGTGGAGGCGACACCGCAGGGAATCGGCGCCGGAACGGTGGCCGCCTATTTCCGGCAGGAGGGATATCCGGCGGCTGTCTGGTGCAGAATCGGTAAGACAGCCCACCAGCCTGATGAAAACTGCCTCATTGCCAACATGATGGGAAATGCCAAAGTGTACGCCCATCTTTTCTTACAGCGGTGACTCTGCATCAAGCCCGGTCAGGTTATTGCCGTGAAGCAGCCCCATCAAAAACGTTCAAGCTCATAACCGTTCAGGAGAAAGAAGACGGCGTTTTCTTTCTCTTTCATCTTTTTGGCCTCGTCTTCATTCCCGCCCTCGTGATTATAGCCCAATAAATGTAACAGACCGTGAATCACCAGAAAATCAATCTCATCGTCAAGAGAAAGGTCACCGGCGGCGGCGTCCTGGAAGGCCCGTTCGACGGAAATAACAATATCGCCGAGGACTTGGGGGTTGATATGGCCGTAAGCTCCCTCCTTGAGGGGAAAGGAAATAACATTGGTGGCATGATCCCGGTTAAGATACTGCCGGTTCATCTCCCGGATCTGCTCATTATCGACAAAAAGCAGGCTGATTTCCTGATCCGCACATTTCAGGGCTTTTTTCAGCTTATGAACAGCCCGGCGAATCCGGCGCAGATCAAGCTTTACCTTTTTCTGCTGGTTTTCGATGTGTGTATTCATGGGCATTTATCGGTGGCGCTGTAAATTCCCGGATGTTCGGCTGGGAATAATCGATGCGATGATGGAAGATGCCATTGAGAATTCTCGTAAAGGTTTCAGAGATGCTGTTCAAATCCCGCAAGGTCAGCTCGCATTCGTCCAACTGGCCCTCCATGAAGACCCGTTCGATCCTTTCCTTGACAAGATTTCGGATCCGCGATGGTGTCGGATTGCTCAGACTGCGGCAGGAAGCTTCAATGACGTCGCCTAACAAAACCAGCCCGGCTTCCCGGGTCTGCGGTTTTGGGCCGGGATAGCGGAAGTTGCTCTCAGGGAGCGCCCGGATGGAGGCGTCCCTGTCTTTCTTTGCCTTGTCATAGAAGTAGCGGACGAGGCTGGTCCCGTGATGTTCTCGAATGATATTCGTAATTTCACTGCCAAGTTTTGCCTGAATGGCCAGTTCACAACCATCCTTAATATGGGAAATAATCACCAGGGCGCTCATTCGGGGCGACAGTTTATCGTGTCTGTTTTCTCCATTCTGCTGGTTTTCGATATAGTACTGGGGTTTTTTGACTTTACCAATGTCATGATAGTAGGCGCTGACCTTGGTCAGCAGGGCATTGGCTCCGATCGTCTCCGCGGCTGCTTCGACCATGGATGCCACAATGATGCTGTGGTGATACGTACCGGGGGATTCGATGATCATTCTTTGGAAAATGGGCTGATTGAGGTTGGCCAGCTCGAGCAGTTTGATATCGGTCGTATATTTAAAAAGGAATTCCACCAGCGGGGCAATTCCTGCCACGATGACGCCGGCCTGGATCCCGCCAAAGAAACCCATGGCCATTTTAATGAATGTATTCATGGGGGCCGCTTCACCGGCGAGCAATGTCAATGCAATGATCACGACGACATTCACAAGACCCAGAAAAAACCCGGCCTTGAAGAAGGCGGAGCGCTTTCGGCAATGGACAATATGATAGCAGGCCGTCATGCTGCCCAGAAAGGAAAAGAAGGTCACCGTGGATTTGGCTTCAAAGAGGAAGCTAATCAGCACCGATGAAAAAATGGAGAAGATGAATGCTGTGTTGCGATTGATCATAATGCCGACCAGCATGGCGCCAACGGCAAAGGGGATGGTAAAGAAGCAGGCGTCCACGGGAATGAAGGGGAAGGCCCGGTTAATGGCTTCGGAGATGAAGATACCAGATTTCACGAGGAAAACCTGAAAGACGGCCATAACACAAAGAAACAGAATGTCCACATTGATATTTCGTGCTTTCCGCAGCCAGTTGACAGATAAGAGATAAAGCAGGATGGCAAGAAAAAGGATCGTCAAGAACAACCCGATAAAATTTAATATTTTCGAGAAGTTTTGTTCTCCCTTGATCTTATGGAAGGCGTCCAGTTTGTCGAGGTCGGTCCGACTGATTTTCTCACCCTCCCGGACAATCATTTCGTTCATCTGGACCTGAAAATAGACCGGTTTTACACTGGCGAGAACCTCCTGCTTCCGCTGATCTGTCGCGACTCTGTTGAAGGTCAGATTGGGCTGAAGCATTTTCTTGATCAGCGAAATGCCGACACGCCGGAGGCTTGCTTCCTCCCCATGCATCAATTGATTGGCCTTTTTCAGCAAAGGAACATCGATATCATTCAGACGACGGATCACTGAAAAATCATTCGTTTGGGTTTCCTTCAACGTCTGCGAATCCCGGATAATAATTCCTTTTTCGAGGTCCTGTTTCAAAAAAGTTATATTGGTGATCCAATAAGATCGCATCACGCCGGACAGTAACCCTGATAATTTGTGCGCGACAGCGGGGGAAAACTGGTAGCGTCGAAGCGTCTCAAACTCATCATTCGTTACCGGGATCCCCAGGATCTTTTCAAAATCCTTTCGCGACTGGCCCGGTGGGTTTGTTTTCACTAAGGAAGTCCTGGTTTCTGAAGGATTCTCATTTGCAGTGTGCTGATCGGCCTCCTCCAGGAAAAGAAAAGCTTTTATCAGATTCGCCTCCGCCTGGGAATACAGGCCACTGTCATAGTCATAAATGGCTCTGAATTCCGACAAGACCTCCATTCTCTTCTTTTCTGTCGACAATCGGTCTTCCACGAGAAAATCGCGATCGGCCTTCACATCACCCATGACAATCATGCCCAGTTTGTAATCAGGGTGGTTGAATTGAACGCGGGGGATCAACAGGAACGACAGGATAAGACTCAGACAGATGACCATAGACCATTTTTGAAAAAGGCTGTTTCGGGCAAAGGCCGGTATCATCGCCAATCGCCATGATCTATCGTTGATAAGGCTCAGTATTTTGTTTGCAGCCGGCGGGATGGACTTCATGATGATGGACGCAGCCTGTCTTTTGTTTTTCCACGGTCCAAATGGTTATAGGCCCTGATCACATCCTGGACCAGGGGATGCCTGACAACATCAATTTCGGAAAAATTGACAAAACGGATTCCGTGCGTTTTTCTTAAAATTGTTTCGGCTTCCACCAACCCCGATACTTTGTCCGGCGGAAGATCGATCTGTGTCACATCCCCGGTAATGACCGCTTTCGAACCGTAACCGAGGCGCGTTAAAAACATCTTCATCTGTTCAGAGGTGGTATTCTGTGCTTCGTCAAGGATGACAAAAGAATCGTTCAGGGTCCGGCCACGCATGAAGGCCAGGGGCGCCACTTCAATGATGCCTTTATGGATCAGCGCCGAGGCGCGGTCAAAGTCAAGCATGTCAAAGAGGGCGTCATAGAGAGGACGAAGATAGGGGTTGACCTTTTCCGCCAGATCCCCCGGTAAGAAACCAAGTTTTTCACCCGCTTCCACCGCGGGTCGGGCCAGAGAAATCCGGTGGACCTTCTTTTCCAGTAGGGCAGATACCGCCATCGCCATGGCCAGATAGGTTTTACCGGTGCCGGCTGGACCGATGCCGAAGACCATGTCATGGTGTCGAATGGAATCGATGTAATGCTTCTGGGCAATACTTTTTGGGGTAATCACCCTTTTTTTTGAAGAGATGAAGACGGTGTCGAGGAATATTTTCTCCAGGTTGGTGGCGCTGTCTTCAGAGAGGATTCTGTGCGCATAGTCAATATCTGCCGCATAAAGGGGATAACCTTTTTCGACGATCCCATAGAGTTGTGTAAGGAGATTTTTAATCAGAGAAACAACGATGGATTCGCCGGAGATGGAGAGGGTGTTGCCCCGGGCGGACAGTTTGACGGGCTCTATTTTTTCGAGAAGTTTTAAATGCTTGTCATGTTCACCGAAGAGTTGGATGAGGTTTTCGGTGCTTGCGAAACAGATTTTTTCAACGGAATGAGACAGGGGCTTTTGTTTCAAGTCGCTTTTTAATCCTGTTAAAGGGTTTATCGACAAGGGTTCTTATGCGTTCTATTCATATCGTGGGTGGAGGCTATCATGCGAAAATTTTGATTGCAATCATTTTTATGGCTCAGTGTTTCTCAGTTTATGACAGGTTTATGGCTTAACCCCGGCGGGTGTGATTGCTTCTGTGGTCTTTGTCAACCTGAAGATAAGGTAAATGCTTTATGTATTGTTCCCTTTGCACTGAATGTGGTATGGAAATAACGCAGGAGCTGGAAGGGAATGTTTGAAACGTAGGGAGGGTTCCATTCATGGCACATCAAATCATGGGGCAGAAAGAGCTCAAGGAGCAGGTTCAGGATGCCGGACTTTGTACGGGATGCGGGGCCTGCATCAATCTTTGCCCTTATCAGGTCTTTTACCACGACCGGACGATTGTTCTGAATCCCTGCGATATCAAAGCGGGGCGTTGCTATGCCTTTTGCCCCAGGACGCCCGTGGATCTCCAGGCGCTGCACGCGCATTTTTTTCAGGAATCCGATCTCACGCCGGAAATCGGACCCGTCAAGGCTTTTTTTATTGTCCGTGCGGCCGATGCGGAGCAACGCAAGCAAGCCCAGCATGGCGGCACGGTTTCGGCCCTGATGTCCCTGGCGCTTCAGGAAGGCATGATTGATACGGCCATTGTTGCCGAAAATCAGGAACGGTTTCTCCATGCCGGGGTGGCCGTTCAACAACCCATGGAGATATGGGAACGGGGAAAGAGTAAATTCATCGTTTCCCCGACAGTTGCTGAATTCAACAGAGCAGCAAGGAGTGATGCAGAAAGGATCGGCGTCGTGGCAACACCCTGTCAGGCATTTGCCCTGGCAAAGATGCGACTCAAACCGGAGCTGAGTTCCGGTGATAACCCGATCGATAAGCTGAAGCTCGTCATTGGCCTGTTTTGCGGATTTACGCTTTCCTGGGCGAAACTGCTTGATCTGCTTCATAAAAAGACAGGACTCGATGCGATAACAGGGATGGATGTTCCCCCAGGGAAAGACGTCCTTGAGATTTATACCGAAGAAGGCGTGTTGGTGTTTCCGATGGAGGATGTGCAGGCCTGTATCCGCGAAGCCTGCCGATACTGTATCGATACAACGGCCGAATATGCCGATCTTTCCGTCGGCTCTGCACGTCTTTCAGGAAACTGGGAGGAATCACGGTCATGGAACCAGGTCATCGTCAGAACCGATGTTGGCATGGCGCTGATGGCGCTGGCGAGAAACAGCGGGACGCTCGAATTTCATGATGTCCCCACGGGGAACCTGGAAATGTTGAAAAAGGCTGCATGGGAAAAAAAGAGAACGGCATTGAAAAACCTGGTAGAAAAAAGCGGCAGCGCCGATGACCTCATCTATCTGGATGCCCGGGATCGCCTACTTGCCGATTTGAAGTATTGAGAGGTGAAGATGTCAAAATTGCTGGAAGTGCGGGAAGGGAGCTGCCATCTGCTGATGGGAAACGAAGCCATTGCCCGCGGCGCCCTGGAGGCGGGAATAAATGTGGCTGCCGCTTATCCGGGGACGCCCTCATCAGAGATATTGGAGAACCTGGCGCAGGTTGCCAAAGTCCGAAACCTCTATGTGGAATGGTCGACCAATGAAAAGGTGGCCATGGAGGTTGCCGCTGCCGCTTCCTTTGCCGGGCTCCGGTCCCTTTGCGTCATGAAACAGAACGGGGTGAATGTGGCCTCGGATTTCATGCTGCATCTCGCCGGCTCAGGAACACGGGGCGGAATGGTCTTGGTCACCTGCGACGACCCGGGAGCCCTGTCGAGCGTCAATGAAGGAGAGTCGCGGCACTTCGCCCGGATGATCGAGGTTCCCCTCCTGGAGCCCGGCGATTTTCAGGAGGCCAAGGACATGACACGGTGGGCCTTTGAATTGTCCGAGGAGCTTCGGACGCTGATCATGCTGCGGAGCGTCACCCGCATGTCCCACGCCAGCGGTAATATCAGCATGGGAAAGCTTCAGGATCAGCTCAGGCGGGCCGAATTTCGTTATGACGGGTTTATCCTGGATCCCAACGAAGGCCCCGTGCTCAGCGCCCCTGTCGCCTATAAACACGGTCTCCAGCAGGGCAAAATCGAAAAGGCTCGTGAACTCTTTGAGCAGAGTCCCTTCAATACCTACGAAGGGCCGGAAAAACCGGAACTCCTGATCATCACCAGCAGTGCATGCACCCTCTACAGCCGGGAGGCCATCCATCTGCTGAATCTCGGCGGACGGGTGGGACTTCTGAAACTGGGGACGACCTGGCCCCTGCCGCCGAACCTGTTGAAAAAGTATCTTACCCTCACAGGCACGATTCTGATCGTGGAAGAGGTATTGCCCTTTTTGGAGGAGAACGTCAAGATCATCGCCGCGGAAACGGCGAAAGAGATCGGCATCAAGACCTTTTACGGAAAAAATGACGGGACCATTCCCATGACGGGAGAACTCTCACCGGATCTGGTGGTCTCCGCGCTGAGCCGGATTCTGGAAATCCCCTATGCAGCCATCGACCCGGCATATGAAAAAAAGGCGCAGGCTGCTGCTTTTTTCAAGGCGCCCCAACGGGGGCTGGCATTCTGTCCCGGCTGTCCTCACCGGGCGTCCTACTGGAATATCCGCAATGCCTTGACACTGGATGACCGCCAGGGATTCGTCTGTGGGGATATCGGTTGTTATACGCTGGACATTTTTCCCGGCGGCGCCAATACGCTCAAAACCCTTCATGCCATGGGTTCCGGAACAGGTGTGGCCAGCGGGTTCGGACAACTGTCGCCCTTCGGTCTGGATAAGCCGGTCATGGCTGTCTGCGGTGATTCTACCTTTTTTCACGCCGCCATGCCCGCTCTGGTCAATGCCATCCATCACCGCGCAAACATCACCGTGGTGATTCTCGATAACAGCGGTACGGCCATGACAGGGTTTCAATCCCATCCCGGCCTCTGTATCAACGCCATGGGCCAGGAAGCGCCGAAGGTGGACATTGCAAAAATATGCGCTGCCATGGGCGCCAAGGTAGCGGTCTGCGATCCTTTTGACCTTCCGGAAACACAAAAAACCCTCAACCGGCTGATGGAGGATGAAGTGGGCGTCAAGGTGTTAATCCTGAACCAGAAATGCGGTCTTTCGCCGGAGAAAAAAGCCGTCAAAAAGTATGATGTCCATGTGGATGAAAACCTCTGCATCGGTGAGGATTGCGGCTGTAACCGTCTGTGCACGCGCATCTTCCGCTGTCCCGCCCTGTTGTGGGACAAAGAGAAGGAAAAGGCCCGTGTTGACGATGTCCTCTGCGCCGGATGCGGCGTCTGTACGGGGATCTGCCCGCAGGCGGCCATCGTGAAGGAGGTGGCATGATCGTGAAAAAGTTCAAATTGCCCAGTGATCCTTACAATATCATCATCACCGGCGTCGGCGGTCAGGGAAATGTCATGGCCTCCCGCGTTTTGTCCAATATGCTGGTGAACAGAGGGTTCATGATCACCATCGGTGAAACCTTCGGCGCCTCCCAACGGGGCGGAGCCGTGATGAGCCACATCCGGGTCTCATCAAAAGGGACGTGGAGCCCCCAGATTCCGAAGGGAAAGGCCGATGTGATCATCGCCCTGGAGCCGATAGAGGCCATTCGCGTCCTGGCCGCCTACGGCCATCCCGGCGTCTTCGTTCTGGCCAACACCAGACCTGTTTATCCTGTGGGCGTCATTACAGGAGAGTTGAATTATCCATCCAGAGAAGAGATCAAACTGTCGTTGCAGGAACTTTCAGCGCAACTGTGGTTGATCGACGCCACCGATCAGGCCATCGGGCTGGGAAATCCCATCCTCACGAATATCATTATGATCGGCGCTTTCGCGAAGCTGGGAAAACTCCCCATCCTGCTTGATGATTTTATTAAAGTCATGGAACAGACCCTTACGGGCGACAAACTGGAGATCAACCTGAAGGCTTTCACCCTGGGTATGGAAGCCCTGGAAACGTAGCGGAGGTTTTAGATGCAAGATTTTATCTATCAACCCAGCGCGGGCCTGACCGAACAATCCCTTCAGGCCCTTCGCGTCTTGCTTGCGAAATTGACGCATCCTTTCAAAAGGGGAGACCGGGTAGGCATCAAGCTTCACTGGGGGGAAATGGGAAATCACAGCTTTCTGCCTCCTGTGTTTGCAAAAGATATTGCCCAATGGCTTCTGGAGCTTGGCGCCCGGCCCTTTGTTTTTGACACAACCGTCCTGTACTCCGGGAGCCGCCGCACCGGCAAAGATAGCCTAAAAACGGCGGCAGAACATGGTTATAGCGCGACCTATCTCGGCTGTCCGGTCATGATTGCCGATGGTATGGATGGTCGCAATGTCATGGATATTCCATCCGGTTATCGGCATTTCGAATCCGTACAGGTGGCCTCCATCTTCGACCGGGCGGAAGGATTCGTCGTTTTTTCACACTTCAAGGGGCATATGGGGTCCGGCTTCGGCGGGGCGATCAAGAATCTTTCCATGGGCTTTGCATCCCGGGCACAGAAACAGAGGATGCATGCCGAGGCCCATCCCACACTCAAAAAGAAAAAATGCACCCGGTGCGGTGTTTGTGTCGAAGTCTGTCCCACCGGGGCGGCCTGCTTTGCCGATGATGAATATCCGGTTTATGACCTGGACCTCTGCATCGGTTGCGCCCAGTGCATCGGCCTGTGTCCGGAGGCAGCCCTGGAAATCTGCTGGAATACAGATAGCAAGGTGTTTCTGGAGAAGCTTGTGGAGACGGCGGCTGCGGTGTGGCGGGAAATCAAAGGCAGGACGATCCTGATCAATGCCCTGCTGAATATTGCGGCCGAGTGCGACTGCTTGCCGGGACATCATGCGGTAATTGCCCCGGACGCCGGCTTTATCGGTGGTTATCATCCTGTGACGGTTGATAAGGAGTCCATGAAACAGGCAGGGG
>JAPLJM010000255.1 GCA_026388595.1 Deltaproteobacteria bacterium | reverse complement strand
GTTTACCGTCTCTTTAAGGGAAAGACCAGGGCCGACGATCATTATTGAAACGGCGATACACCTCTTCATCAACATCATTGTTCGTGCCTGACCAGCAGCGCCAGGGATTCCAGGTCCGCCAGGAGATCCGTCATTTCCTTGGCCGCCAGCTTGGAGACCTGTAAATCGAGAATGGTGCGGACGGATTTGATGTTATTGCGCAATCTATGGATGGGCTGGGGCGGGTTTTTGTTTTTTATCTTTATGATTTACCGCTGTCTCCGAGATATCAAGAACGTACATCTTTTCCGCTTTGTAGTAAGTTGGTTCGACTTCATAGCTTCTGGATAGCGCCAGGTCCACAACGATACGCAGGCGGTGAGACGGACGATCCAGGGTGGAACGGATCTGCCGGATCAATTTCCCCTGGACTTTGATTCTGGTCAGTCCCTGCCGGACGGACTGCACATTCTTGATATCAATGACAATTCTCGGGTCATTCCCCTCAATGCTCAATATCTCAGGGTTGACATCACGGTTGAAATAGAGGAACACCTTTTCGTGTCCCGCCGGTTCAAATTGAAAGGCGATGTTTTTCAGCATGAGGGGCGGTTCTTCCTGAGAGGCAGGCGAAACCAACTTCTTTTCCGAAACCTTCCCGCTGATGCGATCTGAAGTTTTACTTGCCGCAGGGGTTGGGACGGCCGCGAGACGAGAGGCGTAAACGTATCCACGTGCTTTGGCTTCAAACCGTTCCTGTTGATCCAGGGCAAAGACCGCATACCAGCCATCCTTCAAAAAGTCGGCCCTGATCTGATCACCCGCCTGAAGCTGTCCGGTGATTTTTGCCTGGATGGAACGATTCGCCCGGATATTGGTCTTTGCCGGCGCAGACATGATCGTGCCCCATTCCCGTCCGAAGCCTGATCCAGGATGGATGCAGATCAAACCGATGATCATTGTAAAAATATAATATTTCAATATTTTATAGGTAAGCGCCATAGTTGAGAGCCATCCGATCCAGTGTCAAATGCATCGTTTCATGAATTAATTCACGGGGGCCAACCAAAAAAGGGTGGTACACCAGCATGATCTCATCTGCGGAAAGCCGCATATCTGTCAATAGCGGGTATATGCGGCGTTTGTCGACAATCATCTCGGCCAGCGTGATTTTCATGCTCTCAACGGCTTCCTGGCTGGCCAGGGTGACGGGATAGCAGGATCTGCCGGCAAAGGTTTCGCAGGCTTTTCCCTGGGGCTGAAAGACGGTCATCTGGCGGGACCAGCGCAGAAAAAGCGCCGGATTCACCTTGAAGGCCGGCGACCAGAAGTACGCGGGGATGGACGCAAAATCGGGATTCGTGACTCTTGGCAGGTTCGCCAACCGGATTAAATCGGCATAGGAGTCCAGAGACAGGCCCTCGGCATGGGGCTTCATCCGCCAGAAAGGCAGATGGACGACAGCTTCTTTGGTGGCGGCGGCCAATACTGTAAAGGGCACTTCCGCAAGCGCCGTTCCCGAGCAGTGCCATGCAGAGTCACAATTTTTGCAGGTCAGCACCAGAACGTCCTTTTCTCCCTGAAGATCCCAGCCGCAACGGGGACAGAGCGTCGGAATGAACCGGACCTGCCAGTTCGGCGGTTTTGCCTCAGCGGCAGTGATCGTTTCCTCCTGCCATGCCGACAGGGGTCTTTTAAGCAAGGCGTCGTAGAGGGTCCTGTTTTCGACATAGGCCGGCGCATAGACCAGGCTGATCATTTCGCCGATAAATGCCCGGTAAAAGCTATGTTCCGCAGGATCTGAAGCTTCCATGGCCGGGATAATTGCACGGGGCTGCAGATGAACCTCCAGAAACCGACCCCCCATATCGGGTGAGACAAATTTCAGCTTCATGGTCTGTGGTCTTAGGCCGAGAGATCGGGGAAGCCCCGCACCGTTTGTTGCAAGGATGCTGGTATCGATAAAGCGAGGGCTGATCCCATTCGCCTGTACGGCAAATGAAGACCCTTTCAATCGCCAGTATGGCAGGTAGAGCATGTCTTTTTCCTGCCTTTCCGGCGCCGGGATATGGTAGCGGAAATGGTCCGGTGTCACAAGATAGAGCCGGGTCCGGCAGAAAGGGCAGGCCAAAAGGCGGTCGGTTTCATCCAGCAGAACGGACGCCCCGCACTGAGGACACTGGTGGTCGATTTTCCAGTTGGCTAAATTCGCTGCCATGACAAACTATTTTTCCCCGCCCTGTGTTTTTTCGATATCCGAAGATGATCAACCCGTAAAAAGTCGCAAAACTCTTGAAACTGGGACGGCTTTGTAAAAAGTTCCGCAGGCAAGGCGCGCAAATCCTGAGGAATGAGGCGTACTTTGGGGTACGCCGCAATGACGAGAGATGCGGCGCAACGCAGCATCCGGACTTTTTACGAAGTCGTCAAAGATCCCTTGATGAAACCCGGCTGTGTAAAGCGGGGGCGCGGATAGGTATAGAAACCCTTTCCGGACTTCTGACCGAGTTCGCCCCGGTCCACGTATCTTTTCAGGAAATCGGCATTCATGGCACTTTGGGGATCTCGATTCCGTTTTGCCCAATAGTCTGTAATCTTCCAGACCGTCTCCAGGCCGACGCTGTCCATCATCCCGAAAGGCCCGATCGGCATGGCTGTGACTCCCATCCACGCCCTGTCGATATCCTCGATGGAAGCGACTTCTTTTGCCGCAAGGGTTTGAGCCGCCTGAAGCAGGGTTCCGAACATGGCATTAAAAACGTAACCGCTGCTTTCTTTCTTCAGCATGATGGGGATCAGCCCCATGCGCTCGGCAAAGCCCTCGACCAGATGGACCGTTGCTTCATCCGTTCCCGGATGGGGCATAATATCCACGATCCTGGTCACCCGGAGGTCATGAAAATGCAGGGCCAGAAACTTGTCCGGTCTGCCCGTGGCTTTGGCAAAAAGGGAGGGCAGCAGCGTTGAGGTGTTTGTTGTGAAGATGGTATGCTTCGGGCAGAGCCGATGGAAAATGGAAAAGACCTGCCCCTTTAAGGCCGGGTCTTCAGGGACCGATTCGCTGATCAGATCAATATTGACCGCCGCCTCTTCAGCGATGGTGGTTGCGGTGATCCTGCCCATGGCGGCGACGGCTTCTTGTTGCGTGATCTGTTGATGATGAACAAGACTCCCCGCCATCTTTTGAATCAGCAACAAAGCCCCTTCTACGGCGGCAGCCTCGACATCATACATAACGACCTCACAGCCCTGCACGGCGAAATGGAGGGCGATTTGCCGCCCCATGGTGCCGGCGCCGGCAATCAGGATTCGTTTCATATCTTCCGCTTTCAACATTTATCTCCTTCCGTTAAGCGATGACCATCATTAAATAAAGATTCAGTGAATTGGAAAGACGGCGAAAATGAAGGCGCTCCAGAGGGAGTGGGATACGATCACCAGCCCCAGATCTTTTTTCCATAGATAAAGCGCACCCCAGAAGGCCCCTGCCACCAGGGCTGCCATGATCAGGATAAAATTCATTGAAAAGACGTGTACACCGGCATAGATAAGCGTTCCCAGGATGAATCCCTGGAACTTCCCGAATCTTTTCATGAGGTTTTCCTGAAGGAAGCCCCGCCAGAAAATTTCCTCGCCGGGACCGGTAACGAAGCACAAAAGCAGAAAGATCAGGAAACGGTTTGATCCCGTTCCCAGGTTATAGATCCCCCCGACCTGGGACCCCGCACCGGGAATGATATAGGGCGCCAATGTATTTCCCAGGGAAAAAATGCCATAGAGGGCGGCTGCAGAAAGAATGCCCATGATGACGGTGTCATAGCGGAAGCGGACGCGAGGTCTCTGCCACCAGAAGGAATACAGGCAGATGATGATCACGGAGAGGCCAATTTTGACCCAGAAATTTCCCCAGTCCAGCCCGAAGGTCACGGCCCAGCAAAAAAAAGCCAGCCCGACCGCGCCGG
>JAPLJM010000033.1 GCA_026388595.1 Deltaproteobacteria bacterium | reverse complement strand
GACGCCGTCCTCCAGATCCACGATCCGGGCAAGGGTATCCGAGATCGGCAATCCGACGCTCCCCACCTTCCGGACGCCACCGGCGAAGGGGTTGACATGGGTCACCGGCGTGGTTTCCGTCATGCCGAAGCCTTCCACAATGACCGCCCCGGTGGCCTTCTCAAAATCGTGAATCACTTCCACCGGCAGCGGTGCACTTCCGGAAAAGGCCCCTTTGATGCAGCTCATATCCGTCTTTTTGAGATTCGGATGCGCCAGCATCCCGATGTACATGGTCGGAACCAGCGGTGCAAAGGTCGGCCGGAACTTGGCAATGGCTTCCAGCAGAGGTTCCGGCTGCGGCCGGGGGACCAGGACCTGGGTCCATCCCCAATGGACCGACAAGTTCATGGACACGGAAAGACCGAAGACGTGGAAATAGGGCAGAGCGCCGAGCATGATTTCCGCCCCTTTGTTGAATGTTGGAAACCAGGCTTCCAATTGCTGGACCTGCTTGCTCAGGTTGGCATGGGTCAGCATGACGCCTTTGGAGACGCCGGTGGTTCCGCCGGTATACTGATACATGGCCACGTCCTCGATGCCAAGCTTGACGGCGGGCGGATTGGGCGCATATTTCTCGATGCAGTCTTTCCATTTGAAGACATCGGGCGCCGGCTTCACATCCGCTGCGAGTTTCTTCTTTTTGCCGACAAGCGGGAAGAGGAGGTTCTTGGGAAAGGGCAGATAATCGCCAATGGACGTATAGACGATCTGTTTGACCTTTGTTTTCGGCCGCAGATCGATCATCCGGTTTCCCAGAAGATCCAGCGTGATCAGGACTTTTGCACCGGAATCATTGAACTGATGATCGAGTTCGGGATCGGAATAGAGGGGGTTGTTCATGACCACGATGCCGCCGATTTTCATGATTGCATAATAGGCCGCGACGCAGGGGATCGTATTGGGCAGAAGAATGGCCACCGCATCTCCCTGCTTGACGCCGAATGCGGCAAGGCAAGCGGCAAAACGGTCCACCATGTCTTTCAACTGCCGGAAATTAAGGGTAAATCCTTGAAATATCAGGGCTGCTTTTTCGGGAAACTGTTTCGCCGTACGGTCGAGGATATCGGGCATACAGATCTCCTCATACCGGATCGTTTCCGGGACCCCTTTTTCGTAAGATTTCAACCACGGCTTGTTCTGATAGATGCTTTCTCCCGCCATTGTTTTTACACTCCTTTCTTGAGTTGTTCTTGACCCCCTTACCCTGATCCGGTCCCCTCCTTGCCATGGGAGAAGGGGCTGTCTATTTATGGATTCGTCAACCGTTTATACGAGGGAGGACCAACAGAGCAACCTTCCCTTGAGCTCCGATGTCACAACTGAGGATTGACTGGCTCACGACGGCTTGCGATCGACGCAATTTACGTCTTCAGCCCTTGTTCCGATATTTTGAGTAAACGTATATTATAGTTGCGTCTGAATTGCCATAAAAAAAGCCCCGGTCCTTTCCAGACCGGGGCTTTTTGTGTCAAATCATTAAGGCGCCTCAGGATTGTGCCGGGTTCGTCACATCCGCAGGCGCATCACAGACAGGCGCGGGGACCACTTCTTCTTCCAGTCCCATGGACTTCCAGACGATTTCGGCAATGTCCAGAGAGGCCATCTTATCTTCCATGCTGTGCGTCTTGATGCCGTCGCTCATCATGGTCAGGCAGAAAGGACAGCCGACGGCAATGGTATCCGCCTTGACATCAATGGCCTGCTTGGCGCGGGCGTCATTGATCTTCTCGCCGTGCTCTTCCATCCACATGCGGGCGCCGCCGGCGCCGCAGCAGAAGCTCTTTTCCAGGTTCCGCTCCATTTCCACCAGCCGTAAGCCCGGAACGGCGCCGAGGATCTTTCGCGGCTGTTCATAAACATTATTGTACCGGCCCAGGAAGCAGGAGTCATGATAGGTAAAGGTCCCCTGCACGGGCTTCACCGTGCTGATCTTTCCCTTGGCCAGCAGATCGGCAATGATCTCCGTATGGTGATAGACCTCAAAATTACCGCCGAAGTTGGGATAATCCTTCTTCAGCGCGTTATAACCATGCGGGCAGGTGGCGATGATCTTCTTGACGCCATAGCCGTTCATGGCGTCGATATTCATCTGTGCCAAGGTCTGATAGAGATACTCATTGCCGCCGCGCATGGCCGAATCGCCGCAGCAGCTCTCCTCGGTGCCGAGGATGCCGAAGCTGACACCGGCCGTCTGGAGGATCTTGGCAAAGGCCACGGTAACTTTCTTGCCCCGGTCGTCAAAAGAACCGGCACAGCCCACGTAGAACAGGTATTCCACATTGGGGTCTTCCGCCAGGGTTTTGATGCCCAGCTCTTTGGCCCAATCCGCCCGGAGATGGGCTCCCACGCCCCAGGGATTGGAGTTGTTTTCCATGTTTCGGTAAGCCAGCTGAAGTTCCGGCGCAAAGTCCGCCTCCGTGAGCACCTTGTACTGACGCATC
>JAPLJM010000288.1 GCA_026388595.1 Deltaproteobacteria bacterium | reverse complement strand
GATTTCCGAGAAAAGACAGCAGATTTCCACCTGCTGGGCAGATTCCCGCCGCCAGTTCATCTGCTCGGCCAGGAGTTTGCCGAAGATGGCCGCGGAAAAGCTTTTCGCCAGCGCAAGCTTCGATCGTTCATCCTTGACCAGGGCCAGAAGGGCAAATCCTATAATGAAGATTTTTACGTAAGTGGTTCCAAGACGCAAAACAGTTGCGGCAAACGACGCAGCCTTTCCGCGGCCGATGTTTCCCAGAAAAGCGGAGCTTGCCAGGTCCATGAGGCGCATGACAATCTCCTGGCTGATTTCCTTTTTTATTCCCTCTCTCTCCTCTTCAGAGGATTCCGGATTATCCAATATATGCATGACCGCCGGGTCAAAACCCAGGTTGACATTTCCCAGTGTTGCTCCAAAAATGGCTTCCGCCTTTTGCCTGTCTTCTTCGGTAATCTTCAGCATGCTCTCGTTTGCTGTATCCATCGATAAATCCTGCGGGAGATAAATGATCAGCGCCCCTCATCCCATTTGAGATCGCCCTCAGCGAGATTGAAACGCTTCAATTTTTCAACGAGTGTCGTCCGATTCAGATTGAGCATTTTGGCCGCCCGGTTTTTGACGCCGTTGCTTTTTTGAAGCGCCTGAATGAGCAGGTCCTTTTCAAACTGGCTGACCATCTCATTGAAATTCAATCCGCAGACAGGCAGGGCCACATGGCGGGGCGACAGCGTATCCACCTGCTTCTGGCTGAGGAGTTTCGGTGGGAGATCGCTGATTTCTATGACCCCTTCCTCCTTCATAACGACGAACATTTCCAGGAGATTTTCCAGTTCTCTCACATTACCCGGCCAGGCATAGTTCAAAAAATAGGGGAGGGCGTCCGGGGCGATCCGGGAGACGTTCTTTTTTTTGAGCTTATTGAACTTCTTTAGAAAATGGTTGATCAGAATGGCGATATCCGGACCCCGCTCCCTGAGCGGCGGCAGGTGAACCGGGATTACGTTGATCCTGTAGAACAGATCTTCGCGGAATTTTTTTTCCGCGACGGCTTTCTCAAGATTCTGATTGGTCGCTGCAATGATCCGCACATCCACGCGAATGGTTTTGACGCCGCCGATCCGTTCAAACTCCTTTTCCTGGATGACGCGCAGCATTTTGACCTGCAGCGCCGGGCTCATGTCACCGATTTCATCAAGAAAGATGGTTCCCCCCTGGGCTAACTCAAAGCGGCCGATCCGAGTGCGAATGGCGCCGGTAAATGCGCCTTTTTCATGGCCGAAGAGTTCGCTTTCCAGCAGTTCCTCGGGAATGGCGCCGCAATTGACGGGAATCAGGGGCTGGTCTTTCCGGTCACTGTTGAAATGGATGGCCCTTGCCACCAGCTCCTTGCCGGTGCCGCTTTCCCCGCTGATCAGGATGGTGCTGTCGGAGGCCGAAACCTTTTCAATGGTCTCGAAGACCTTTTTCATCGGGTCGCTGAACCCGATCATTTTTCCGAAATCATATTTCTCCTTAAGATGGCTTTTCAGAGTGAGATTCTCTTCTCTGAGCATGACATAGGAAAGGGCCCGGGAAACCGTCAATTTGACGACATCATCTTTCAGCGGTTTGGTAATATAGTCAAAGGCGCCTAATTTCATGGCGTCAACGGCGGTATGGACCGTTGCATATCCGGTAATGATGATCACCACATTGTCCGGATTCATGTCCTTGGTGAACTTGAGGACTTCCAGCCCGTTGGCCTGGGGCATTTTTAAATCCGTGATGATCAGGTCATACTTGTCCGTCGCCAAAGCACTCATGGCCGCCGCGCCGTTTTCGACGGCTTTTACATCGTAACCGCTCAATGTCAACAACTCGCTCAGGTTTTCGCGGCTGAGGTCGTTATCTTCGGCAATCAGAATTTTTGCATTTCTCATGGCTCACTCTCAATCATCTTCCAAATCACGATTCTGCTGAACATGAAATATTGCCCCCCCTCCCTATAAGGCAAAAGACATGAAAAAACAATAAGCAACCACCGATTCCCGTCAAAATATTTACACCCTGTAAAGCGTGACGCTTAACAGCGGAACTCCACGGGATTTCCAAAGGCTTCAGCCGTTGCCCGTAGCGGAAACACCGTATATGAAAAAGAGGACGGCGTCAAGGACG
>JAPLJM010000160.1 GCA_026388595.1 Deltaproteobacteria bacterium | reverse complement strand
CCGGACAGCATCTCCAGCCTTTCAATATATTTCCGTGCATTTTTGGGGAGGTCATCAATCTGTTTGGCCTGGGAGATATCCTCCGTCCATCCATCGAGTTCCTGATAAATGGGTTGACATGCAGCAAGAAGCCTCAGGTTTGCCGGGACGGATTCGGTATACTCCTCCCCCGCCGCAGTCCTGTATCCCACACAAATCTTCAACTTCTTCAGCCCTGTAAGAACGTCCAACTTGGTTACAGCGATGCCGCTGATCCCGGACACACGGACAGACTGACGGATGAGGACCATGTCGAGCCAGCCGCAGCGCCGTTTCCGGCCCGTGGTGGCCCCGAATTCCTGCCCCACCTTCTGCATATGATCGCCGATGTCGTCTGTCAGTTCGGTCACAAAGGGCCCCTCCCCCACGCGGGTGGTATAGGCCTTGCAGATGCCCACAACCTGGCTGATGGTCTGTGGCCCGCTGCCGCTGCCGCAACTGGCATTGCCCGCCACTGTGTTGGAGGACGTCACATAGGGAAACGTTCCGTGATCGATATCAAGATGGCAACCCTGGGCGCCTTCAAAAAGAATCTTCTTGCCCCGCCTGATCTCCTGCGCGATGATGAGGGAAATGTCCTCCACAAAAGGCTTCAAATACGCCGCATAGCCCTGGTATTCATCAAAAATTTGCTGCTCCTCCACCGGTGCTTCCTGAAAGAGTCGTGTCAGGTAAAAATTCTTCTCTTCCACGTTGATCCTTAATTTCTCCCGGAAGACAGATTCATCCAGCAGATCACAGAAACGCATACCGACGCGGGCTACCTTATCTTCATAGGCCGGTCCGATTCCCCGACCGGTCGTCCCGATTTTATTGCTGCTTTTCCGGGACTCCCGTGCCACATCCACCCGGCGGTGGTAAGGCATGATCAGGTGCGCTTTTTCACTTACAAACAGGCGGGTATGATCGGGAAAGAGGCCCCGCTTTTTCAGGTTCTCGATTTCCTGCATCATCACGGCAGGATCGACCACCACCCCATTGCCGATAACACAGGTTTTATGATCGTGCAGAATGCCGGAGGGGATCAGATGCAGAATCGTCTGCACGCCTTTGACGACCAGGGTGTGCCCCGCGTTGTTACCCCCTTGAAATCTCACGATAACATCCGCGTCCTCGGCATAAAGGTCCACCACCTTGCCCTTGCCTTCATCCCCCCACTGGGTTCCTACGACTGCAACGTTTGCCATGAAAATATCCTCCAAAAATGGGCAGTAACCGGGAAGGGATCAAAATTCGCAGGCCCCTCCCCGATGCCTATTCGACGATGGGGACAAGATACGCATCCGTCCCCATTTTTTCTTACATTTCCAGCTGAATCGCGGAAATCACATGCGGCAGCTTTCTCAGTTTATCCAGCACCACTTCGGGCACGATACTGTCCGTACTCAGCACCACGAGGGCCTGGTTGTCAACTTGATCGCGGCTCAGATGCAATCGTGCGATATTGACATTGTGCTCGCCCAGGGTACTGCCGATGTTTCCGATAACCCCGGGACGGTCATAGTTGGAAAGAACCAGCATGTAACCTTCGGGCACCACTTCCAGGGTAAATTTATCGATCTGGACAATGCGGGGATCCCGTCGTCCGAACAGGGCGCCCGCTGCATAGTAATTGCCCTTTGAGGTTTTCAGTGTCAGGGCGATCATGCTGGTATAGTCTCCGATTTCGCTGCTTTTCGATTCAACGACCTTGATGC
>JAPLJM010000014.1 GCA_026388595.1 Deltaproteobacteria bacterium | reverse complement strand
AAATGGCGGAAGTGCATGGGAATCGAACCCACCTGGGACGGTTTTAGCGCCCCACACCAGATTTGAAGTCTGGGAGGCCCACCAGTGACCTTGGCACTTCCGCACGGAAACACAATATATTATATTTTTTGTCAGCTCAATGATACAGATGCCATTAAGATCCGTGATTTCCTACGCATAATCGGGATGATCCGTCTGTTCCATGGATCTGTCCAGCAACTGAACAAATACCTCCTCGCCTTTCCGGAATAATGTCGTCTGTTCCGGCAGGACGATGAGTCCATTGGCCCGGACCATGGATTTCAGTATCCCCGATCCCTGTTCCCCCGTCGATCTTACATAATAACGCCCGGCTTCCCAGCGGATCTGGCCGCGCATAAAATAGCGCATTCCCTCTCTTTTCTCAAGATCCCCTTCCAGGATGGCCCGGATCATTTTTCGGTAAAGATTTTTATGTCCCATCATCTTAAGTATGGTCGGACGGACGAACTGTTCAAAGGAAATCATGGAAGAAACAGGATTTCCCGGCAGCCCGAAGACCGGAACGCCCTGAATGGACCCGAAGGCCAGGGGTTTGCCGGGACGCATCGCCACCTGCCAGAATTGCATGGCGTTGCCCACTTCTTTCATAATGTCCTTGACGAGGTCATAATCCCCGACGGAGACGCCGCCCGAGGAGATGATCAGGTCCGCCCGGGTAGCCGCCCGGAATTTTTCGATCAGGTTTTCCCGCCGGTCTTTCACGATTCCCAATTGCAGGACGGCGGCGCCGCTTTCAATAACCTGGGCGGCGGTGGCGTAGCTGTTGCTGCTAATAATCTTCCAGGAGGAGGGCGGTTCGTCGATATCGACGAGCTCGTCGCCCGTGGCCAGGATTGCCACCACCGGTCGCTGATAGACAGAGACAAAGGATCGTCCCAAGGCGGCCATCATCCCTACTTCCGCCGGACGGATGGCGGACCCGCTGAAGATGACCGTTTCGCCCTCCTGGACATCCTCGCCGGCAAGGCGAATGTCCAATCCCTGCCTGGCTTCGACATGGATATGGACCTGATGGCCGTCCTTTTGGGTGTCTTCCATGCGGACAACGGCGTCGGCCCCTTCCGGGAGGAGAGCGCCGGTCATGATCCGGGAGGCCTGACCTGCAGTAAGGGCCTTTTGGGGTACTGTTCCCGCCGGTATGTCCTCAATGACGTTCAGAATTACCGGCCTTGTACTTTTTGCTCCCCCCGTATCGCTGGCGCGGACGGCGTAACCGTCCATGGAGGAATTGTTTGTCGGCGGGAGGTGACGGGGGGCGACGATATCCTCTCCCAGAACCCGTCCCAAGGCCGCCAGGATGTTCACTTTCTCCACAGGCAGCGGGACGACGGTATCGAGAATGGTCTTCAGGGCTTCATCAACACGGATCATGTCGGAGAAACTATATGAAAAGGGAGGTCTTGTCAACCATTACCCATTTTGCCCTTGAAGAAAAGCTGTTTATATTATAGGAAGGCCTCCTTAAAATACAAAATAATAATCGGGGTTGTGCAGATGGATAAAAGAGATCCAGGGTAAGATCCGCAAGCTCCTCAAAGAAAAAAAGGCGATTCTCCTTGCCCATTACTATCAGCGGGATGAAGTGCAGG
>JAPLJM010000378.1 GCA_026388595.1 Deltaproteobacteria bacterium | reverse complement strand
GAGCACAAGCGAGGTTTTCGAAAAGACAATGGCCCGACTCAGGTTCGGGAATTTTGACGTATCGATCCTCCCCGCATGGCAGGATATCGACACACTGGAAGATTTGAGGGACCTGTTGAAAAGACATGAGCACGGTGATTTCAGAAAATCAAGAACCCTGCGTTATCTCCTGACGAGACCGGTGAAAAATGGCTTCACCGCGGCTCAAAATCTTTTTCGTATGAAATATGCTAAGGATTAAATATCTATAATATCAATGAATTAGTTTAGTTTCTGGAAATGCGAAAAATCTTCGATTCGCCACTTGTGAACCATTTTTCACCGGTTATGCAAGGATCTCATGACACAATGCCGTCTGACAGCTTGCGATTTTATCGGCGTTCGTGTATATGCAATCGGCGGTTGATCCTTATGGATGCCGCAGACCCACCAGGACTTTTCAATAAGGAAAAGGAATAGGAGAAGAATTCTATGTTCCCTCATCTCTTCACCCCACTGCAAATCGGAAAAATGGAACTCCGCAACCGGATTGTCATGCTCCCCATGACCACGGGGTACTGCGAGGCGGACGAAACGGCAGGCGACCGTATTATCGATTTCTTCGCAGAACGGGCGAAAGGCGGCGCAGGCTTGATCGTTATCCCCTTCTCCCCCATCGCCGCCGGTTCACCGATTGTGCCGGGAATTTTTGACGACCGGTTTATCCCGGGGGCGCAACGGCTTTCAGCGGCCATCAGGGCTCAGGGCGCCAAGTCCGCCTGCCAACTCATCACCTCCTATCATGTGATCTTCCGGGACAATCTGCCAGAGGTCGTGGCGCCCTCCCCTGTCCCGAACCAGATGTTGAGGGTCATGCCGCGGGTCATCACCGTCGAGGAAATCCACTTCCTCGTGGAGAAATACGGGAAAGCCGCCCGTCGCGTCCAGGAAGCAGGTTTCGATGCCCTGGAGATCCTGGTGGGTGGAGGCTATCTGCTGAACCGTTTTCTCTCGCCTGCGGGCAATCAGCGGGACGACGAATACGGCGGTATTTTGGAAAACAGGATGCGGATCCTCCTTGAGATCATTGCCAGTGTGAAGAAGGCCGTCGGCGATGACTATCCTCTTGGCATCCGGCTGAACGTCGAGGAGCACATGCCGGGGGGACACACCATCGAGGATTCAAAGGTCGTCGCCCAGATACTGGAGAGGGCCGGGGTTAATCTCATCAATACCTATACGGGCTGGCACGAATCGCCCATCCCCACCGTGGCTTCCTCCCTGCCCAAAGGGGCCTTCGCACACCTTGCCGAAAAGATCCGGGGCGCCGTGAGCATCCCCGTCATTGCGGCCAACCGGATCAATGATCCTTTCATTGCCGAGAAGATCCTGGCCGAGGGTAAGGCCGATCTTATCGGGATGGGCCGGGCGCTCATTGCCGATCCCGATCTGCCCAACAAGGCAAGGGAGGGCCGCGTCGATGAGATCCTTCCCTGCATCGCCTGCTCCAACTGTTTGAGCGAGATTCTGTCCGTCTACAAGAACTTGGACAAAGCGGTCAGCGCCTTCTGTACCGTCAACGCCATGGCCGGCAAGGAGGGCCGGGACTTGCTCAAGCCGGCGGCAACGTCGAAGAAGGTCTTCATCGTCGGCGGGGGGCCTGCGGGCCTGGAGGCGGCCAGGACGGCTGCGCTCAGGGGTCATAAGGTCAAGCTCTTCGAAAAAGAAACGGAGACGGGCGGATGGCTGCGGGTTGGCTGCCTGCCGCCCCATAAAGAGGAGATCCGCACCTTGGCCAACAGCCTCGCCGTGCGGGCACAGAGGGCAGGCGCTGAAATCCGGTGCAATTGTGAGGCCAATCCTCATATCATAGCGGAAGGGAAGCCGGACGTTCTGGTCCTGGCCTTGGGCGCTTCTTCCCTTGTCCCGGCAATCCCGGGCGTTAACCTCCCCAAGGTGGTTTTGGCTGAGGATGTCCTGACCGGCAGGAAGATGGTCTATGGATCTGTCATCGTGATTGGCGGCGGTTTGGTGGGATGCGAAACGGCAGAGTACCTCATGGAGAAGGATGAAGGCGTCAAGGCTGTCACGATCCTGGAAATGCTGGATCGCCTGGCACCGACCATCTCTCCTACTTATCGACCTTTTTTTCTTGCCCGGTTGAAGAAAATGGGCGTCCTGGCGGAAACGCAAGCAACTGTTGAAGAGATTACCGATAAGGGCGTGATGGTGAACAGAAAAGGCGTCTCCGATTTTATCCCCGCTGATGCCGTGATTCTCGCCGTTGGCCTCAAGTCGGATCAAGCCATTGCAGAAAGTTTCCGGGGAGCGGCTCCCGAGGTATTCTCCATCGGAGATTGCGTCAAGCCCCGCATGATCAGGGAGGCCGTCGAGGAAGGATTTTCTCTGGGAACGAGGATTTGAAAAACCATTGACAGCTGTTCCCAGATACCGGGACCATGCCCTGATCGGCAATTTCATGGACCAGCGCGAATGTCGTATTGAATCGGACTGGCTATTGACCTATCGGATCGACGCCCCCCATATCATTTTTGAGCGGATAGGCAGACATGTCGATTTATTCAATTCGGCTTCGCACCTACGCATCTTGAACAGGTGTATCTTCGGGCTCTACCCAAATAATATGCTGTTTGTTAATGATCAATACTTTGTTCACGTTAATCGGATATTCTACATCATAAATCACGATAAAGGGGGCTTCACTCGTCAGGAGAACATCCGATATCCGGTTTCCCTCCCCGACATTGATCTTACCTCTTATGATCCCTCCGTCAACCGTCTTGATGGATACAATTCTCTCAACAACCTCGGGTCGCGGTGATCCTTTTCTGGCCATGATACTCCTCCTTTGCGTTTATTTATACTTTTTCAGGACTTGCCTTGAATTGATAAGAATTCCCTTTTCGCGGACGGAGTATAGGACAAGGGAATCTTGTATGTCAAAGGAAATATGGCGGCAAAATGGGGGATGCTGAGCCGATGTTCAGAAAGGGGTGCTCAACATAACCAAGATCAATCATCCTAATACTTTATCTTTGCGTCACCCCGTTTTTCAAACGTCATAAAATAAATCCCGTTGGTTGTGTACTCTCATGTTTTTCATGTGACTGATTCATTCATGTCTATTGAATGAATCCCTTCTCTTTCATGACCTCAGGACGCAGAAACTTTGCCATCGCCGTCTTCATCAAATGAAAGCCCATCTTCGCATAAAATTCCTCTCGGCCAAGGTTGGCATAGAGTATCATATTGCAGTTCGAAACTCGCTGAGAGATTCTCTCCATAATCAACCTGCCGATACCCTGTCTCTGATATTCAGGAATCACCACGACATCATAGATAGCTGCCTGGTATGCACCATCAGAAATGGCTCTCCCAAAGCCAATAAGCTTTTCATGGTCGAAGATAAACACAACAGAGAAGCTGTTCAGAAAAGCCTTTTTGTGCGACTCCGGTTTATGGTACCCCATGCCCACCAGTTTCAGATAATCCCTGATTTGATTCCAGTCAATGTTTTCGCAGTTTTCCTGTATTCTTAAATCCATTTGATGATCCTTATTATGAATGCC
>JAPLJM010000225.1 GCA_026388595.1 Deltaproteobacteria bacterium | reverse complement strand
ACGGTTGAAACGGTGATAAGCTGCATGAAGGAGGCAAAAAACAAACCCAGAAAACCGCCGATAAAGCCCAAAAGCAGCGACTCGACCAGAAATGTCGCCAAGATGTTCCGCCGGAGAAATCCCAGAGCCCGCAATGTGCCGATCTCCGCCGTCCGGTTGGCCACGGCGGAGTACATGGTGATCATGGCCCCGATAACGGCGCCGATGGAAAAGATGATGGTCAGCGACAGCCCCAGTATCCGGAGGAATTTCGCCATCATCTCCGACTGGTCGAGATAATAGCGGGTTTCCCGCTTGCCCTCCAGCGTCAGCCGCGGGTCCGTTTCTATGGCCGCCTTGGCCGCCGGGAAGGCCGCCGGGTCTTGCAGTCTGAAAATCAGCATTGAATAGACGGGCCGCCGGAAGGCCTGCATGACCTGGTCCACGTCGCCCCAGATCTCGGAGCTGAAGCCTGTATTGCCCGCATCAAAGATGCCCACCACTGTCCAGGTCCGCATCCCCCAGCTAAGCGTTTCTTGCAGTCCGACCCCTTTGAATCCCTTGGCGATACTGCTTCCCACAATGACCTCCGACGACCCCATCCTGAACAGGCGCCCAGCGACCAGCTTGACCTGCGGCCGCAACGGGATGGAGGCCGCCTGGACGCCGCGGACCACAACGTTGGAATGGCTCGAGGTCTTCTCGGCGCCCTTTTTTTGCAGAGCGATCAGGACAGCCACTTCCCTGGCCAGGAGCCGCTGGCCATCTGTCCCGACGGCGACCTGGGGCAGCATTTCCACGATCGAAGCCTGATGGCGCTCAACACTGCTCATGACCTCCGATGTGGAGCCCTTTCGGAAAGCCACCACATTGTCAGCGGAACCCGTTTCCACAAGGGTCTTCTGCAGACCTTCGGCCATCATCAGGACGGCGGCAAAAACGAAGACAACCAGCGCCATGCCGGAAACGGTCAGCGCTGTCGTCAGCCTGCGCTTCCAGAGATTGCGGAAACTGTAGGACAGGGGTACCGCCACTATCCGACCCTCCTTAAGCCGTCGGCGATGCCGATGCGGATGGCCTGGCGCGTCGGGATGATCGCCGCAAAACAGGCAATCAGGACGGCAGCCGCAATATCCAGGCAGAGGGTCTCCCCGGATACACGAAAGACCGGGAAAAAGGTCGCGAGCGTATGACCGAAGGCCTGCGCTGCGGGAAACGTCAGGGCCATGCCCGTGAGGCAGCCCGTCAGGGTCATCACGAGAGATTCCCCAAAGATGAGGATCGTGATGTCCCGGCCGCCGAATCCCAGGGTCTTCATGATCGCATAATCGCCGATCCGCTCCCGGGTAGTCATGGCCATGGTGTTGGCGACGACGGCCATGATAATGAAAATGACAACGAAGGAAACCATCTGGATGGCCGTTACAATGGCCCCGCTCATGGCGATAAACCCCTGATTGAATGCCTTCTCCGTCTCCGTTAATGTTTCGGCAAGTGAATTTTTGAATGTTTTATCCACGGCCAGCGCCACATCCGACGACAGATCGGGCCGGGTGACAGTGATCATATAGAATCCGACCTGCTCGGCCCGCGGCGGCGAAACCTTTTTCATGGTTTCGTTCAGGTAAGCCCAGTGGAAATAAAACTGAGTCTCATCGGTTGTGTCATCCCGGCCGTGATAGACACCCCGGAGAACGAAATCCCAGTTTCCCGGAAAAATGGTCCCCTTGAGGGTGATCGTGTCGCCGATCCTCCAACCATACTTTTTCGCCAGTTTCCGGCCCGCCACAAAACCCTTCCGGTCGGCCAAAAACGCCTTTTTTTCCGCCGGGCTGAGAACAAATTCCGGATAGATGTCGAGATAGGTCTTCGGTTCCACACAGAAGTTCGGAAAGAAATTCTTTTCATCGATGTAAACGCCGCCGAACCAGTTCCCGTAGGACACCATCTTCACGCCTTCTATCTGGCGGATTTTTTCATTGTAGGAAATGGGCAACGGGAAAATGATGGAGATGGCGTTCCTCGTGACCAGACGGGACGTCGAAGCGGCCTCGACGCCTGCGTACCAGGAGTCGATCACCGTCCGCAGGAGACCGAACGCCAGAATCGCCACGGCGATGCCAAGGATCGTCAGACCGCTGCGGAGCTTGTTGTGAAAGGCATTTCTAAAGAGGATTTTGAGAATCATCATGGGCCAGGTATCCCTTATCCAGGCGCCTCAGGATTTTTGCCCGTTGCGCCGCCCGCGGGTCATGGGTCACCATGATGATGGTCTTGCCCATTTCCGCATTCAGGCGCTCCATCATCCCCAGGATTTCCTCGGCTGAGGCACGGTCAAGATCACCGGTCGGCTCGTCGGCGACCAGGATCGTGGGATCGGTCACAATGGCGCGGGCAATGGCCACCCGCTGCTGTTCACCGCCGGACATCTCGCCGGGATAATGATCCATCCTGTGCGCCAGCCCGACCATCTGCAGGGCCATCTCGGCATGATCCCGCCTTTGTCTTTTAGATAACGAGGTCAAATGGAGCGGCAGCTCCACGTTCTCAATCGCCTTCAGGACAGGGATCAGGTTGTAGAACTGAAAGATGAACCCGACGTTGTTGGCGCGCCAATGGGCAAGTTGGGTTTCGGAAAGGGTCGTGATATCCACATCCCCTACCCGGATCATCCCCTTGTCCACCTTGTCGATGCCGGCCAGCAGATTCAGGAGCGTTGTCTTCCCGGAGCCTGAGGGTCCCATGAGCGCCAGGAATTCGCCCTCGGCGATGTCAAAGGTAATATCGAACAAGACCGGGATGGTAAGGCTTGCCCGATGATAGGATTTGTAAAGATTCCTGATTTCGACAATGATGCGTTTCTGTTCTTCCATAATTCGGCAGGATAAATGCTTCCAAGAACCCGCAGGCCCTATTTCTCGGCGATTTTAATTCTCGTGCCGTCCTGCAATCCCTTCGTTGGTTTCAATACGACACGGTCACCCGATTGAAGTCCCGACAAGATCTCCATCATGTCGCCAAGTTTTACACCAACCCGGACCGGCGTCTCTTTGACACGGGTCCCCTGCAGGAGAAAAACAAACATCCGCTCACCCTTCTGAAGCAGGGCGGATTGGCTGACCGCCAGGCGCGGCTTCAGTTCGTCGGGTGCGATGCTGCGTGAAAGAAAAGAGACCTTGGCGCTCATCTCCGGAAGCATACGGGAATCTTTATCAAGAAAGCGAACCTTGACCAGTACCGTGGCCTTGGTGCGGTCAACGGTCGGCACGATGGCATAAACTTCACCCCGGAACCGCATGTTCGGGAGAGCGTCGAGCTGGATATCGCAAGGCTGGCCGACCCTGATGGCCGTGATGCTGGTCTCGGAGACATCGACCTCGACCTGCAGGGAGTCCATATCGGCAATCGTGACGACGGCGGCTTTGGCGTTGGCCGCCGCTCCGATGGGCGTCACGATATCGCCGATATCGGCGTTTTTGGTCAGGACGACGGCGTCAAAGGGGGCCCGGATCAGGGTATAGTCAAGACCCGCCTCGGCATTCTGCAAAGCGGCGGCACCGGCCTTAACGGCCGACTCCGACGCCTTCACCCCTTCCACGGCCCGACGGTAGCGTGTGTCCGTCACATCATAATCGGAGCGGGAGACGGAACCACTAGCCACCAGTTCCTTATAGCGGGTGTACTCCTGCAGGGCATTGTCCCGCTCTGCCTTGACCTGTTCAAGGGTGGCCCGGGCTGTATTCAGATTGGCGGCGGCCAGGTTTCTGGCAGCGGTCACATCCTCGCTCTCCATCCGTGCAATTACCTGTCCCCTCCTGACCTTGCTGCCCTCTTCCACCATCAGCGCCACCAGGCGGCCTGTCATTTTGGAGGCTACCGCGGCTTTCCGTTGGGCGACGATGTAACCGCTGGCGTTCAGGAGGGAGATTGATTGGGACGGGTAAACCTGGGCAATGATGGTGACATCCACGGACTTGGCCGGGGCAATGATTCCGGAAAAGTAAAGGACACCCAGTACGAGAAACAGCAAGATCCCGGCCGCGACGATCAGCAGCTTCTTGCCGCGATGTGCAGTCTTGACGATCTTTTCCGACGTTTCAATCTTCAGCTTGGCAAGGTCATCCATGGACATGACAGTCTTCCCTTCGGCTTATTTCCGGACCTCTTCGGCGCGGTTATAACAGAATCTTGCTGCATTTGCTACACAGATATGGGGATGTCCGTGGAATTCACCGCCGCCGGAAGAAAACAAATGACATTAACCTATTTAGTAGAACTCTGGTTAAAATGTGGTATAGTGGGGGACAATTTTAAAAGAAAGGAAAATGTCCATGATCGACAGGTTGATGGAACTATATCACCAATACTTTAATCAATTTACAACATGGTACAATGCATCGGATTTCTTTACTCAGGTTATTGTATTCGTAATTTCAGGCATTGCTGTTTTACTTATTATCGGCGTTT
>JAPLJM010000393.1 GCA_026388595.1 Deltaproteobacteria bacterium | reverse complement strand
CAACCTGTACAAGCGGCTCCGCAGACGGCAAAATAGCAGCGGGTTTAAACCTTGATCTGTTTTCATGTTGACAAACCTGCATACGCGATGTTAGTGAAAGCAAAAAGTGGCAGTAAGCGCCGGGTCGGTTCACTGCTTGTCACATACGAAATGCCGAAGTGGTGGAAATTGGTAGACACGCTATCTTGAGGGGGTAGTGAGTTACGCTCGTCCGGGTTCAAGTCCCGGCTTCGGCACCATAAGTAAAACGGAGGGTTAGCTGAGTCATCGGTTAACCCTCTTTTATTTTTGAGCGTGCTTGGTCAATGTTTTGGCCAGCACTCTTCAAAATGCCTTCCCTATAATGTTAGTAACGATTCGATCATAAGGGTTTTGAAGGAAGACGGGCAGGATCATCTCTGGAGGACAGGCCGGCGCTGTCAGATGAAGAGCATCTTTGTCGCCCGCTGCAAATCCTTGGACGCTTCCTGCCAGATGATATGGATCAGGTTATCCACCAGGACTTCATCACAGCCGTTTTTCTTGAAAGCACGGGTGGTCAGGGCGCCGCCATGATCCACCGGTTTGTCGGCCTGTGGATACTGCTTCAGGAGCCGGCGGCCAAGGGCGCCCTCCGGATCATCCTTAAGGCAGATGAGGTGCCCGAAAACCGTCCCGATGTCTTCCGTCCTGGAAACCTTCACTTTCCAGACCTCCCGGGCAGTTTCGTAATGTTCCAGAATCTTTTTGATTATGTCCGTCAGCGCAGCCTTTTGCTTCGCCTCATGACTTTCCAGATACATGACTTTCCAGATACATCTGGACTTCCACCCGGGCATCCGCCACGGCCAGGACGTATTCATTGTAATTAATCCCCATATCAACCCTGGCTTCGATGCGTTTAAGCTGCTTAACGGCATCTCGCGCAGATTGAGCATCGGCAGCCGGTGCAGTGAAAAGCAACAGCAACAGTGACACTGATAAAAGGATGATCTTTTTCATGCCTACTCCTGATGGACAACAAGTTCCTGCAGATTAGGTAGTTGCCTTCATTTTTTTGAAAAAACCGATGAGAAATTCGGTATCCACCGGCGACAGATCAAATTTGAACACCGCTTTCTCGACCAGTTTATGCAGCGGTTGATCCGATTTTTCCTCAAGATTCATGGAAACCCACTTGATTGCCTTTTGAATGTCTTCCCCTTCGGGCATGATCGTTGCCACGGCATATCCTCCTTTATCCGACAATATATTGATATAACTATTAAATATCAAATCTTGGCTTCACTTCTATCATAATCCTCAAAAGAAGACCATTGAAAAATGCGGTTGTAAAAACTTGACCTCTCCCTTAACTTGTGCCAGTAAATCAAGGCAGATTAAAACAGATTACCATGAAATCAACTTTGCAAGGAGCTAAACAGGCATGATTATCAGTCTCGTTAATCAAAAAGGAGGGGTCGGCAAGACAACCATCGCCATCAATCTGGCCTATGCGCTGGCGCAGGGGGGTAAGCGGGTCCTGCTTATCGACACAGATCGGCAGGGGAGTGTCATGCAATGGAAAAAGCTCGATCAGCACAATCATTTTGACGTGATCCATCACCCGCAAACGGATTTGGCCCAGCAGGTAAAGGAAATCACGAAAGGTTATCTGCATACCGTTATCGATGCGCCACCCGCCGTCGGGGATATGATCCGGTCCGTACTGCTGGTTTCAAATCTGGCCATCATACCCGTCAGCCCCAGTCCGCTCGATATCTGGTCGGCCCGGGAGATGGTTCACCTGCTTCAGGAATTGAAGAAACAGCGAAGAAATCTCTCCGGCCGGATGCTGATCTGCCGGAAGATCGTGGGCACCCGGGTCGGGCGTGAGGTCCGGGAAGCCCTGGAGAACTACCAGATGGACATTTTTCAAACCGAGATCCACCAGAGGATTGCCTATGTGGAAGCCATGATCGCCGGAATGCCGGTCATGGCTTATGCCCCGCAAAGCGAGGCCGGTCAGGAGATTAAGAGCCTCTGCGCGGAACTGCTGCTATAAAAATCATGCGGGACCTGACATCCGGGTCCCCTGTTCATGACGCCCATGCAAAATGAAAAAAAGATCGTCCTGTTTACGTTCGTCGCACATTTTCTCTTTCATTTTTATGAGATCGCTTTCCCGGCCCTGGCCATTCCCCTAATGCTCTCGCTGAAAATGGACCTGAAGGAAGTCTTGGCCTTGGGCTTTCCCATGTACCTTTTTTTCGGTCTTTTTGCACTGCCCTGGGGATTCTTTGCCGACCGTTTCAGCAACCGCAGGGCCCTGATCCTCTGTTTTTTCGGCGGCGGTTTGGGAGCGTTGCTGATGGCCGCTTCATCCTCGGGAACCACCATCATGCTGTCCCTTGCCTTCATTGGCGCCTTTGCCTGCATCTGCCACCCCGCCGGCATGGGTCTGATCTCGCATGGCGTCCGCAACCGGGGCATGGCTCTCGGCTTAAACAGCATCGCCGGCAGCGTCGGCCTGATCATCGGCCCTTTTCTGGCAGGGCTTTTGAACTGGCTGGCCGGCTGGAAGATGGCCTATATCGTCATCGGCGTCTTCAGCCTCCTCTGGGGCATAGCCTTGATGCTGGTCAAGATTGACGAACGGCCGATCCACGATGAAACGGATGAATCCGAGGTGACGGGAAACCGGAATCAGCAGTTGCGCCGCATGCTGCTTTTCTTCTGTATCGTGATGCTGGGCGGCCTGGCTTACCGGATCAACATCGTCGTCCTGCCGGCCTATCTGGAGTTTAATGCGCCCTTTCTGTCACGGTTTTTCCAGACCTTCAGCCTGTCCAACATAACAGCCCAATCCACCATGGCCGCGTCCCTGCTGGCGTCCCTGATTTATATGATCGGGATTATCGGCCAGCTGGCGGGCGGAAAGATGGCCGACCGATACGACCTGCGCCGGCTGTATCTGATCTTTAACGCCGTTAGTCTCCCCTGCGTAATCCTGATGGGGTTCCTCACGGAGCAGCCGCTGGTCATGGCCGCTGCGGCTTAAGTCTATTTCGCTCTGGGCATTCAGCCCATTGAAAACAGTTTGATTGCAAAATTCACCCCCCGGAAATGGCGAAGCACGGGATACGGGTTTGCCTCCGTTTTGATTTTCGGCGTCGGGGCTCTTGCTGTCTATCTGGTGGGCTGGGTGAAGGATCTGTGGTCTTTGGGGGCCGTCTATTGGGTGGCCGGCGGTTTCATCTTAATGATCCTCCTGGGCATCATCCTTCTCATGCGCGCCACCGCCGGCATGACCTATAAAAACACTGTATAGCCGGTAAAATACGGGACTGCAAATACAAGTCCACACACTGCCCCTTCGGCGAGCCCATTAAATAAGGCTTAAAGGTGCGCATGCCCAACAGCCTTTTTTCAGTTGATGCATTTTATCTGATTTCTCATCAATCTGGGACTTGACATGATAACAATATCTGATACTATCCCTTTGCCATGAACAAACACAGGAAAACGCTGCAAAACATCTTCGCCGATCCGGTCAGAGCCAATATTCTCTGGTCTGACGTTGAAGCCCTCCTGTTGTCGTTAGGAGCGGAGCGGGAAGAGGGCCGTGGTTCGCGCGTTCGTTTTTCACTGAATGGTGTTCGCGCTGTGTTTCACCGGCCTCATCCGAGCAAAGAAACGGATCGGGGGGCTGTGAGTTCCGTTCGGCGTTTTCTGCTGGAAGGAGGTATCAAACCATGATGCAGTATAAGGGATACAACGGGCGGGTCGAATTTGACGATGAGGCGGACATCTTTCATGGTGAAGTTCTCGGATTGAGGGATGTGATCACTTTTCAGGGAAGAACCGTTGATGAGGTGAAACAGGCTTTCCGCGATTCAGTGGAGGATTATCTGGAATATTGTGCCAAACGGAGCGAGGAGCCGGAAAAGCCGTTCACGGGAAAGCTGATGCTCCGAATACCGCCTGATATTCACCGTAAGGCTTATATCGCCGCCAAACAATCGGGGGCCAGTCTGAACGCATGGATCACTCAGACGCTGAAAAACACAACAGAGCAAATCTCCTGATCGGATTGACATGGGGCCCACAGCGATCCCAAGTCGCACTGGCCATCCCCTGAAATGCCCGAGCAAGTCCGGATGGTCATCTCCTTCACACCCCTTACCGACATGATCGGCGGCACCCCCTTCAACCTGAGGCCCGGCCACTTGACCGATGATATCTCCATATC
>JAPLJM010000141.1 GCA_026388595.1 Deltaproteobacteria bacterium | reverse complement strand
GGCATTGCTGCGAAAGATATCATAACCGTCGGCATTCGTATCAGGCGGATCCTCCCAACTGAGAAATACCTGTTTGTTTCCCGGCCGTTTCTGGACATTCACCGGTAATTTCAACTGTTCATCGCCGCCCGCTTTCGAGGCGTATTTGGCAATGGCCTCATTGATCAGCCCTGTCAGTTTGCGGACTTCCGCCGCCAGGCCGGCGTCCCCCCGCCCGCCTATCCGATGGCTGAGGATAACCTTTTTCTGCTCTACCAAAACCGCTTTGCAGTTCACAATGATCACGGTGTCTTTTTTTTCAACATTTCCCACAATCACTACATTGAGACCAAGCCTTGTGCCGATATTGACGGCGTTTTCCACCTTATCATCCTGCTGGCAGTCGTTCAGGTTTAAAAACGCCTCCAGCTCCTTGCGATCCAGAACATCATAGGAAGGGTCTCCCTTGAGTGCATCCCCCAGCATATTTGTGACCATCGTGCCGTATCGGGAGGCCTCCATATTCAGGGTGACAAAATTGAAAACGGCCAACTTCACCTGCGTCATGGCAAGGGCCGCCCGAGGTGTGAATAAAACGGCGAACAACAGCAGTGTCGAAAAAAATGCTATCTGTCTTCCTGTTTTATTTCCGAAAAGGCTCAAGCCTTTCATAAGCTGGTCCTCAATCGGGGCTTACATCCCCTGAATCAACTGATCAATGGATTTTAAGGCATTCTGAGACACGGGCGTTGAAATGCCTTTCATTTTTTCATCATAAACGGCGTCCACATACTTCTCAATGGCCAGATCATATTTACGGTTTTTCTGAAGCTGCTGACCCTGGTTATAGTATTCCAGCTCCAGGCTCTGAAAATGCTTGAGCACGCTCTGACCCATCTCGGAGATTTTCTGATCCGTCAACTCGCCCAGAACCTCCGATTCCGTCGGAATCTCCAATGGATCATGGGGAATATTGGCCACGGGAACCCCATCCTGGTACTTGTCTTCCTTAACCAGCCGGCCGGCGATGGTGTTCGTAAAGATATTTTCTCCCGTCGCGGTGTCCACCAGCTTGTAAGAAATATCGAAGAGGGCCACGATTTTGGCGGCGCCTTTTTTGTAGGAGACAAACTGATAATTCTTTTTCTTGATGGTCCGGGGCGGCGCATTTTTCATATCCCCTTCCGATGGCTTGGGATTCATGATCAGCCAGTCTGAAAATTCCGGATTCCGGACATCTTCCTCATCCACAAGCACCTTGACCTGCTCCATGCTTGAATTATCCGTTTTCGAAGACAAGTACTTGAGCACCGTTCCCATGATGAAGGTGTCAATACCTCTCATTTTCCCGACGGTCTGCGCTGATTTCACATCCACCAGGCCACTCTGCCCGAGCTGCATTTCCCGCAGGATGTTCTGAAGGTTTTCCCTTTCAATAATCCGGAGATCCGAGCTGGCTTTCTGATACAAGTAGGCCACCACTTTGTCGGCGGCATTGCGCCCCGCATCCTTGTCATTGCTGGGACTGGTAAAATCAAAAACCGCAATGGATTTCTTGATTCTCCGCTTGATGCGCTCATCGCGGACATCCCGAAGTTTCTCATACAAATCGGGATAGTTTGGATTCATGGATTCTACTTTTTGGTACCAGATCAGGGCATTTCCCCAGAGCTCCTTTTCCATGTATTTATCCGCCCGTTCCATCATCTTCTTACAAAATTTATTGATAAAGTCCTTGAAGAAGGGATCATTCTGTACAACAGGCGTCTGGATTTTGATAAACTCGATACGTGATAGGGCTGTAGTGAATTTGTTCTGGTTGACCAGGGTGACAGCCTCGTCAAAATAGATCTTTCCGGCTTTGGTCTTCAGTGCATCCACTTTTTTTACAGCGGCACTGTTTTCCGGTTGATACTCCAGTGCTTTCTCGTAAAGTGTAATCGCCTTGGCTAAATCCTGCGCCTGGCTTGCCTTATCAGCGGCTGTGTCATAGTAGTCAAAGTTATCTTTGGACTTGGCCTCACGATAGAGTTTGGCCACATCAAAATAATTGGGGTTGATGTCCATGACCGCCTTA
>JAPLJM010000289.1 GCA_026388595.1 Deltaproteobacteria bacterium | reverse complement strand
GGTCAACTTGTTGACGTGCTTTATGAAGCTCCTCGATGGGCTGTTTTTTGGTCTTCTTGTCGTCGTTCACATAGATACCCCACACGATCGTCGTTGTCCCAAATTGTTTCCTGCTTTCGAAGATATTCCGGGACAGGATTCATTAGCAGTCTATTGTATTCCTAATCCATCCAGGCGATGACTGTCAACAAGAATCGCTGGTTAAACGTTCATGAAACGGGTAGGCGCGCCGGCTTTAAAGAGCGGAAGCATCGCATTCCACCGGCTGCTACTGCAAGAGGATAATACTGATGCGTCTGTTTCTGAGATCCTTGGGATCACCCTTAATGAGAAGATCCTGATCGGCATAGCCGACAACCCTGGCGATTTTGGCGGGATCGACACCGTTGTTCTCGAGTTCGCGCCGTGCTGCCGACGCACGAGATGTGGACAGTTCCCAGTTCGTTTTCACGGCATTCTTGAAGGGCGCCGCATCCGTATGACCCTCGATGACGATACGGTTCGGCTGCTCCTTGATATTTTCGGAAACCAGCCGGAGGATCTGACGCGCCTTCTCCGTCGGTTCATCGCTTCCCAAGCGGAATATTTCACTTCCTTCATTATCGACAATCTGTATCCTCACGCCCTCCTTGGTTGTGTCAACAAGTACCTGATTTTTCATGGTCTGCAACTTATCATCAATGGCGCGACGCATGGCTTTCGCCAGATCCTCGGGGTTCGTTTTCGCCTCCGGCTTCAACCCCGGTTTCATCCGGTAGGACTCTCTGCTCGTCACATTCCCCATTTCTAAAACACCTGCGGATTTGTTCAAGAACGACGTTCCGGACTGCGTTTTCTCTTCCTTGAAAACCGTGGCGCTCTGAAAATATTCCGCGAGGGCGATCCTTTTTTCCGGCGCCACCATGGACAGCAGCCATAAGAGGAGGAAAAAGGCCATCATGGCCGTGACAAAATCTGCATAAGCCACCTTCCATGATCCCCCATGATGTGCGGCATGGGATTTTTTATTGACCTTTTTGATAATGATTTTGACTCGATCTTCCATGGCTATTTCTTCTGCCTCATCGCATCTTCGATCTCGGCAAAGGAGGGTTTCTCGCTTGCCGGCACGACCCTTCTGCCGAATTCAACAGCGACTTTCGGCGCTGAACCGCCCAGAAAAGAAACCAGGGCAACCTTGATGACAATTAGATATTGAAGCTTTTCCTGCGCCCCGTGTTCAAGGCTCCTCCCTATGGGGCCGACAAACCCGTAGCACATCAACACGCCGAGAAAGGTTCCCACCAGGGCGGCGCCAATGCTCGCACCCAATACATCGGGAGGTTCTTTCATCTTTCCCATGGTGACTACAATGCCCAGCACCGCCGCAACGATCCCGAGTCCGGGCAAGGCATCGGCGATAAAATTGACTGCCTTGGACGGCTGCAGCACTTCCTCCAGATAGGCATCGAGTTCCGTATCGATCAGCGCCTCCAGTTCATGCGATGCGATGGTGGTCGTCATCACCGTTCTCAGCGTATCGGTAATCATTTCAATGGCATGATTGTTTTTTAATATTTTAGGATACTTGGCAAAAAGTGTACTCTTCTGCGGGTCATCCACATCCGATTCGATGGAGACAAGCCCCTGCTGCCTGATCTTGTAAAACACCCCGTTCAGAAGCATCAATGCTTCAATGTAGTCCTGCTTTGAGTAGCCGGATTTGCCGAAAACACCCGCCAGTGCACTCATTGTGGGCTTGACGATCTTCAGGGGTGTACTGATCAGGAATGCGCCGATGGCCGCACCGCCGATGATCAGGAGTTCAGCCGGCTGGACGAGGACGGCGAGATTCCCATGCGCCTCCAGATAGCCGCCGATGACCGAACCAAGAACAA
>JAPLJM010000287.1 GCA_026388595.1 Deltaproteobacteria bacterium | reverse complement strand
AAAACCCATCAATTGTTTCTTGACATCTTGCCAGACAAGAGGATATAAGCCGCAGTTCTGGTACGCCAGTCCTTTCGTCTTCTCATGCGTCCCCATCGTCTAGTGGCCTAGGACACGGGCCTTTCACGCCTGTAACCGGGGTTCGACTCCCCGTGGGGACGCCATTAATAAAAACAAGGGGTTACGGGATGTTTCCGGCCCCTTTTTCTTTATTAAAGATTCTTCCCCAGCGCTATCCCCGGCAAGAAGGGGAAAAAGAGGGGGGGCCCTGTCCAGGCAATTCACGTTTCTGAATGTCCGTTGCCATTTCTTTTCCGGTTCATCCGATTTTTCCGCACTTTTAGAAGATGTCTTTTTCTTCGAAATGTTTGCTTGAGTTGCTTTGAGGACTATGCAAGATTACAATCGTAAAAGTTGAAATAAAGGAACACACTCGGGAACCAGGCGATTTTGCAGGAGGTGGTACAGTTCATGAAGGCCTACGATGTGTTGATTATCGGGTCTGGTCCGGCCGGCCTGTTTGCGGCCATCCGGCTTGAGCGCCTGGGTTTCGGAAGCATTGCCATCATCGACCGTCATGCCTATACAGCCGGCGGACTCCTTAATGACGGCAAGCTGAATTTCGATCATCGAATCGGCCTTGACCTTGATGAACTCAAGATCAATGTTGTCACAGCACAACGTTATATCGATCAAATCAAGGAGATTTTTATCCGTTTTCCCCGCTGCCGCCAGGTAACCTCTACCGAAAAAAACGAAAAAATTGACGTGTTGATGAACATTGCGCATGAACACGGCGTTCAATTCATTGCACCGGAGCAATGGCACTGGGGTACCGATAACGGCAAAGCCGTTGTGGATCATCTCAGGAGCTATCTGAAGAAGACCGTCTTTCTCCTGGAAGCGGAAGTCGACTCCATTGAAAAAGGGATCGGCCATCCTTATCGCGTCACTGCCCGGAAAAGAGGGAAAAGGCTCCAGATGGAAGCCCCCGTTATTCTGGCTGCTCCGGGTCGAAGCGGTGCTTACTGGTTCAGGGATGTCGCCGACAAGCTGGGGGTATGTCATAATTTTGGCCCCATCGATCTGGGGATCAGGCTTGAACTGAACAGGAAATTCTATGACGAGATTACGGATATTGTGTATGACCCCAAATTCATTTTCAGGACCGCCCGACACGGAGACAGGGTCAGAACCTTCTGTACCAATCCGGGCGGCAGGGTCCGTTTGGAAAACTACGGCGATTTCAAACGGGTGAACGGCGATGCCCTCTCCGGCCGCAAGACGTTGAATACCAACTTCGCCCTGATCAACACGGTCGCTCTCACCGAGCCCTTTTCCGATACGACCGAGTTTGGGCAGATGATCGCCCGGCAATTTCACCTGTTGGGCGGGGGCAAGCCGATCGTTCAACGGGTGGGTGATTTCAGGGAAGGAAGACGGAGCTCCATGTCGAGCTTTAACAGCCGGAACCGCCATTTCGAATTGTGCAAGGCAACCTGTGATGCCGCGCCAGGAGACATTACACTCGGATTACCCGCACGTATCGTTGACAATCTCTGGGAATCTCTGAAAACGCTCGATAAAATTATCCCCGGCATCCTTCATCCGTCCACGTTGCTTTATGCGCCGGAGATCAAATTCTTCGACACGCACTTCCCGACCGATCGAAATCTGGAGACCAACGTCAAAGGAATTTTTGTAGCCGGCGACGGAACAGGAAAAAGCCGGGGCATCGTGGGCGCGGCCATCTCCGGCATGATAGCCGCCGAAGGCATCGCGAGGAAATTCTCCGGAAACGATGAGGCGCTGTAAGACTGCGGCTTGCGATGCCTTTCAATCAGACATCTTTGCGCAGCGATCTGTTAAAGATGGGAAACTTTCTATGCAAGACATGCTGATGAGAATCTTCCTTATCCTGTTTATACTGGCCACTGTCCTCCCATCTTCATTGCTGGCGGCGACCTCCCTGACGGAGACCGGTCGAGACGGGAAGTTCATTGCCTATGCTGACGGGACGGTTCTGGACACACGGACGAACCTGATGTGGGCTGCGAAGGACAGCGGCTATGACATCAACTGGGGAGATGCTAAGTCCTATTGTGCAAGCCATCGTGGCGGCGGCTACAAGGACTGGCGGCTGCCGACATGGGATGAATTGGCAGGACTGTATAACAGCAATAAAAGTTATCGACTTACCCAGCGTGGTTACAGTGTCCATTTAACAGAATTGATTCAATTATCTGATTGCTGTCCTTGGGCATCTGGAACACGTGGTTCCGAGGCTGCCATCTTCGATTTCGGCAATGGCCCACGGACCTGGAGTCCCCAGTCGTACGTTGGCCCGGCTCTTCCCGTGCGTTCCGTCAAATAGGTTATTTAGTCGGTCTGTAGCATCAGGGGGAACAGAGCTACTCGGCTCAAAAATACGGCATAAAGCGAACATAGAGGTGCTACCCATGAATTTGATTACGATAGATGCAACAAAATGCAAGCATGATGGAATCTGTGCTGCCGAGTGTCCCTTAAATTTAATCAGTCCACCTGACAAAA
>JAPLJM010000267.1 GCA_026388595.1 Deltaproteobacteria bacterium | reverse complement strand
GCCTGCTTTGAGACCTGGGACCCCTCGGTAATCAGGAGACCGGCAGAGGCGCGCTGGGCATAATACTCAGCAATGAGCGGCGTCGCCGCGTTCTCCGGGTTGTCAGCCCGGCTTCGTGTCATGGGAGCCAGGAATACACGGTTGGGAAGTTCGTAGGGTCCAATCTTTATGGGCTTCAATAGTGCTTTTTCCGTCATTTTCTTTGTCCCTCCTTGCTGTTGTGTTTCTTCTGTACGGTTATTTCTCTTCAAATTTTTCTTGACCTTTGAAAATGGCTTCACCACTGCTCAAAAATCTTTATCGCTTCAGATCTCTTCATATCATATTATGATGACAAACAAGCTGTTAACTTTATTACTGGAAAGGCGAAAAACATTTGATTCGCTGCTTGCGAACCATTTTTCACCGGTTACGCAAAGCTTTCATTTTATATAGTTTCATATCGTCAGCCGATGCCCGTGATCCTTAAGCCAAATCTTTTGTTCTTTACAGCCGGGGAGGATGCGTTCGACAAGACGCCAGTAGTCCCGGGAATGGTTCCGGATTTTTATGTGGCTCAATTCATGGATCACCACATAATCAATGACGTTCGGCGGGGCCATGATCAAACGCCAGGCGAAGGTCAGTTGGTTGTCCGGTGAGCAGGAGCCCCATCGGCTCCGGGCATTGCTGATCGTAACCCCCCGGGGAGATAACCCCATTAACCTGCTGAAATGACGCACCCTTTCTTCAAGATGCAGCAGGGCCCGTTTCTGATACCAGAGGTGAAAAAGAATACGGATTCCACTCAAGGCATGGCGCCGCAGCAGGAATTCCCGGCCGGTAAATGTCAGAGCCTCGCCGGCATCAGTCCCTCCATCCATTTTGAGGACATAGGTTTCACCCAGATAGGGGAACCGTTCCCCGGGGATGAAAGCCCGGGTCTGCTGATCATTTTTCCTTGCCTGCTGCTGGAGGATTTTCTGCTGCAGCCACTGCTTTTTTTCTTTCAAAAACCGGTCGATGTCGGCCTGGGGGGTATAAAAAGGGACCTGGATGAGCACCGTCCCATCCCTCTGTACCTGAATGGAGAGGGTTTTTTTTCGTCTGCGGCTGCGGATCAAGGTATAGGACAATTTTTAAAAACCCCTTGGAACCCCCTTCAGAAAAGGGAGAATCATCATGGTTCTGATGGCCGCGGCCCTGCCGGGGACGGCAAATTCCGGTCCGGAAGCTTGGCAGACCGGTCTGTGGCGTCAGTCGAAGGCGCAGGCTGGGACGATCCGGGAAGCGATGAAGATTTTGCCGGATCAACGGGTCCACCCGACTGACCGTCACCCGGCGCCGGCAGCTCATTGATAACGTCTTCAAAGTCCGGAATGACAATCCCTCTTCTCACCATGATCTGGTAGATCAGCTCGGACCGGTACTCCACATAACGGCCGCTTCCTGTGGGGTTATAGCGCCGGGGATTCGGCAGCACAGTGGCCAGCTTGGCCGCCTCCATGGCCGACAGCGCTGACGCCGGTTTGCCGTAATAGTGCTGTGCCGCCGCTTCGATGCCGAACAGGCCGTCCCCCCATTCGGCAACATTGAGGTAGATCTCGATAATTCTCTTCTTCGACAGATTCTGCTCGAGCCGCCAGGTCAAAATGGCCTCCTTGAGTTTCCGGATGGGATTCTTCGACGGTGACAGAAACAGATTTTTGGCTAACTGCTGGCTGATGGTGCTGCCGCCAACCTTGAATTTCTTTTGCTTCAGATCCTTTTCCAGGGCCTTTTGCATGGCATCGAAATCAAAGCCCTCATGGGACCAGAATTTGTCGTCCTCGGCAATGATCACTGCTTTGATAACATAGGGCGAAATTTGCAACAGGGGAATCCATCGCTGTACAATTTTTCTCTTCTTGCCCTGTTGTTGCCATTCTTTTTCCCGATATTCCATAAAAGCCGTTTTTTTAGGGTTGACTTTTTGCAGTTTCGAGACGTCCGGATAAATAAAATAAAATCCAATACTCAATAAAAAGGCCGACAGAATGACCAGGATGAGCATGATTGTCAACTTTTTCACCATAAGCCTGTGTTGTTCCTCTCTATCTATTCAATTATATTTAATTATTTACTTTTTTTGGCATGAAATCGCGTTTTTTACTTGACACAGGCCATGGCCCATGGCAGAGTCTCCACCCTGAGAAGCCTTTTGCACCATTTTTTTAAATTCTGCAAAACAATTCTCGCAGGGTTCGAAATTGCTGTTCCTCGTGTTTCTCGTAAAATCGAAACCTTATTGAAGTGTGCAGTTTGTCATCCAATGTCAAAATCTGTGCACCGCCCCAGGAGTGGGTAACCCCCGACTTAAACTAAGGAGGTACTTCATGATGAGACGGCGGATTTTCATGTGGATGGGACTTGTTGTCCTGTTCTTTGCCTTTGGTACCAGCCAGGAAGTATTTGCAGCCAGCCAGTATAAAGTCAAACGCGGCGATAACCTTGCCAAAATTTCAAAGAAGTTTGGCGTCAGCATCGAGGCGCTGAAACAGGCCAATGATCTGCAAAGCGATGCCTTAAAACTTCGCCAGGTTCTGGTCATCCCCAAATCCTCAAAAACAAAAGTCGCAAAATCTCAAAAGTCAGCGCCTGCCTCCACAACGGCTTATGTCGTGAAAAAAGGGGACAGCATCTATACGATTTCCAGAACGACCGGTGTGTCCGAAAGTGACATAAAGAGGATGAATCATCTTCGTGGAAACAGGCTGCGCCCCGGGCAGCATCTGATCCTGGCAAAACTGGCCCCCCGGAAAGATATCGCAAAGGCGTCCCCGGACAGCGTTGAACCAGCGAATCTCGGCGCCCTGACCGAGGGCGACGAACTGGAAGAGGAAGAAGCCGGACCGGTGAGTGCCGATGAGTGGACAAACGTTGAGAAGGAAAAAGAGGAAAGCGCCGATCTTTTGGGAAAGTGGGAAAGTCCGGATGAGCAGCAGTTGTTCGCCAGGGTAGCCATGGGTTTTCTGGGTGCGCCTTACCGGTTCGGCGGGTCATCCGTACGAGGTCTCGATTGTTCCGCCTTTGTCAAAAAGATCTATTCGTTTTTCAATATCAGCCTTCCCCGCACGGCCCGTGAACAGGCCGGCGTCGGAAAACGTATTGCCAGAACCGATTTGGAGGTAGGCGATCTTGTTTTCTTCAACACCCGGCGACGGGCATTCGGCCATGTGGGCATTTATATTGGGAACAACGAATTTGTTCATGCCGCCGCGGGACGTGCCAGAGCCGTTAAAGTGGATACGCTGAACAAGCCCTACTACGACAAGCACTTCGTGAAGGCAGTGCGCCTGAAGGCGGTGGATGACAGTATTTAGCATCTCAGGACAGATTGGTCAGATCCAGGCTTGGGGCGGATATCCGCCCCTTTTTATTCGGGAAGGCTTCCCCTCTTCAAGTCATTGAAGAGGGCTTTGCAAAACCGGTGAAAAATGGCTCACCAGCGGCGGTAAAGCCATTTTTCAAGGGTTTCACCGATTAAAGTTGGAGGCTACCGCTGGCTTGCAGGTATATGCCATCAGCGGCCACTTTTTGATTGATTTATTTTGCCGGCCTTTATACTGTATCCTCCGTGTTTCGTGTTTGATTAAATTTAAGGAGATTTCTATGAGAAAAGCTTTGGCCCTTTTCGCTGTCTTTGCCTTTGTGTTTGCTCTGGGCGGATGCGTATCCAGCAGCAAATTTGAGAAAAAAGCCGCAGAGGCGGACGCGCTTAGCCGTGACCTCAAGGCCCTCCAACAGCAATACGGCAAACTGACGGAAGAAAACAATACCCTGAAGGATCTGTATAAAA
>JAPLJM010000150.1 GCA_026388595.1 Deltaproteobacteria bacterium | reverse complement strand
CTGTCCGGAAGTGATAATTGCCCAGTCGAATTGATAACTAAACACGAAAAATTAACTCTCCCAAGCTTCTTTTTTCCCATCGATCTTGAAATCGCCACGGTTCATCGGGAAGGCCTTTCCCTTGGGACCGAACCATTTGTTGAAGGTCTTCTTGGCCTCGCCGGATTTTTCCATGTCCAGAAGGGTCTTGTTCACAAAATTGACTAAATTTGTGTCGCCTTTGCGCATGCCCAGTCCATAGGGTTCGTACCCAATGACAATGTTGGGAATCTCATATTTTTTCTTGTCCGGGGCCTTGTTCAGAATATTGGCCAGAATTGATTCATCCGTCGTAATGGCGAATACCTTACCCTGCTGGAGGGCCAGGAAGGCAGGCGCATAGTCGTCAAAGGACTGAATCGTTGCCTTAGGAAGGGCTTTTTTTGCATTCTGTTCGGAGGTGGAGCCCTTGGCGGTGCCGATCTTTTTGCCTTCCAGGTCAGCCAGCTTTTTGACGGTGCCCTTCTGGACGATGAACTTCTGGACGGTCGAAAAATAGGTGATGCTGAAATCGATCTGTTTAGCCCGATCGGCGTTTTTAGTCATGGTACAGGCGGCCAGATCAATATTGCCTGCGACAAGCTGCGGAATGCGCGTCGCGGACGTGACCGTTTTAAATTCAATCTTTACGCCCAACTTCTTGGCGATGGCCTTGCAAAAATCCACATCATAACCGACCAGTTCCCGGGTTGCTTCATCAATATAGCCAAATCCGGGGGTAGAGTCCTTGACGCCGCAAACCAGAACGCCCTTTGCTTTGATGTCGGCCAGAGTATCGCCTGCCCAAGCCGCCCCGCCCAAACCTGCCGCAAACACCAGCGCTAAAAACAAGATCCCTAATTTTTTCATTCTCTTACCTCCTTTTTTAAATTTAATGCATGGGTGATAAAATTTCTTTCAGGAAGAGCTGCGCCCGTTCGTGCTGGGGATTCCTGAAGAACTCTTCAGGCGAAGCTTCTTCCAGAATAACGCCGAAATCAATGAAAGCAACCCTGTCGGCAACCTCCCGGGCAAATCCCATTTCATGGGTCACCACGATCAGGGTCATCCCCGTGTGCGCCAGACCCTGCATGACCTGCAGCACTTCCCCGATCATCTCCGGGTCCAGGGCGGACGTGGGTTCATCAAAAAGCATGACCTTGGGCTTCATCGCCAGGCCGCGGGCAATGGCGACCCGCTGCTGCTGCCCGCCGGAAAGTTGCGAGGGGTAAGCGTCCCGCTTTTCCGTCAGGCCGACGCGCTCCAGCAGGGCCATGGCCTGTTCTTCTGCCTCTTTTTTCGGGGTTTTTCGGATTTTGATGGGTGCAAGGGTGATGTTTTTGAGGACGCTCAGATGGGGATAGAGATTGAACTGCTGAAAAACAAACCCGATTTCAGCCCGAAGCCGGTTGATGTCGGTCTTGGGATCGGAGATGTCTTTTCCGTCCACAATCAGTTTGCCCTTTTCAATGGGTTCCAGTTTATTGATGGCGCGGATGAGTGTTGACTTTCCGGAGCCGGAGGGTCCGCACACGACCACCACCTCGCCCTGCTTAACACGAAGATTAACATCGTTAAGGACATGCAGGTCCTTAAACCATTTATGGACACCGCAAAACTGGATCATGACTTACTCCTGCTACCATTCAGCGCGTTCTTCGGATTTACGGACACAGGGCGACTGCGCTCAAAATTTAAGGAACAGCGTATATAGCACTTTTTTTGAAATAATCAATTAATTAATCTTTTCAATGTCTAACCATTTTAAAGTATTATGCTATTTACTTAAAATGTCCCGGTGTGATTACATCTTGAAATCTGTTGTCACTTGTAGTAGTCCTAGAACACCCTCCCGTGTTGTCTGGTCAGAGCCCGACTGACGGGGAATGACCTTTGGCCGATAAAGCAAATGGAGACCGATGATGCAGAAAATTTCCTGCCCTGATTGCCTGAAGAGTTTCATCTGGACAGACAGCATGCCTCTCAGAGGAAAATGTCCCACCATTGATTGCGAATGGACCTATGACGTTCACAGGGAAATTAAAAAGGGGATCACCCAAAGAGAAGGTGAAGTGCAGCATGTCATTCGTTGCCCCCACTGTCACCAACCCATCGACGCAAAGGTGACGGTCTGCAATCATTGCGACGAAGTCATCATCGGCGCCCGGTATTTCAAGAAAAAATATCTCTTCTATGTCGTTGCCGCTGTACTTGTTGTTTTGTCTCTGATCTATAAATTCTGGTAGCCGCTGTTCCCCAATCGTGGCCCGGTTGGATTTTTTCAGGAGACAATCATGAAAAAAACGCCCCTCTATGACCGCCATTTTGCCCTGGGTGCAAAAATGATTGATTTTGGCGGTTGGCTCATGCCGGTCCAGTATACCAACGTTATCGATGAGCACCATGCCACCCGAACCCAAGCCGGCCTTTTTGATATCTGTCACATGGGAGAGATTGATGTCAAAGGACCGCAGGCCTTCGCATTGCTGCAGCGGGTCATGAGCCGGAACCTGGAAAAGCAGGTTGCCGGCCAGATGAAACTCAGCGTTCTGAGCAACGAACAGGGTGGTATCATTGATGATCTGACGGTATATCAGCTTGAAGAGGATCACTATATGGTCGTGACAAACGCGGCCAGCAAGAAAAAAGATCTCCACTGGCTGCAAACCCGAAGGGAAGCAGAGGGGTTCTTCCAGGTCGAGATTACCGACCGGACAGAAACGCTGGGAAAACTGGATATGCAGGGACCCCGGGCCCAGACGATCCTCCAGTCTTTAACCGAAGGTGATTTGACCGGGCTGAAATACTATTACTCACTGAACACGACCGTAGCGGGTATTCCTGCCCTCCTCTCGCGGAGCGGCTACACCGGTGAGGACGGTTTTGAGATTTATGCCGCCAGTGACCGGATCGGTATCGTCTGGGACTGCCTGCTTGCCGCCGGCGCCGGGGGGGGCTTGAAGCCCATCGGCCTCGGCGCGCGGGACACCCTGCGGCTCGAAGCGGGCATGATGCTTTACGGCCACGAGATGTGTGAGTCCGTGTCGCCCTATGAGGTCATCTACGGCTGGCTTGTCGACCTGGAAAAAGACTTCATCGGACGCGATGCGCTGATGCAGCAGAAGAAAAAAGGGGTTTCGCGGAAACTCGTGGGATTCGAGATGATCGACCGGGGCATTGCACGCGCGGACTATAAGGTCTTCAAGTACGGCAGGGAGATCGGTGACGTCACCTCAGGCACCTTTGCCCCGACCCTCAACAAGGCCGTGGGACTGGCCTTTGTTCCCGTAATCTATTCCGAACCGGGAACCGAAATCGATATCCGGATCCGGGAGCGCGCCGTCAAGGCAAAGGTCGTCAAGCTTCCTTTCTACAGAAGGAGCGACAAGCACATCTTTTACAATATCTTCATCTGAAGGGAGAAATCCATGTCAAAACCCAATCCAACGGACCGTAAATATTCCAAGGAACACGAATGGGCGCTTGCTCACGATGATGGAACGGCGACGGTCGGCATTACGGACTATGCCCAGGAAATGCTGACGGACATCGTCTTTGTGGAATTGCCGCCCGTGGGAAAAAAGCTGAAGCAGATGGACCCCATGGCCGTTGTCGAGTCCGTCAAATCGGTTTCCGACGTTTATGCCCC
>JAPLJM010000219.1 GCA_026388595.1 Deltaproteobacteria bacterium | reverse complement strand
CTGCTCCATGATGTAGGCAAGATATCCATCGACCCCAAGCTCCTTGCGAAAAAAGGAAAGCTCACAGATGAAGAGTTCGAGGTCATAAAAGAGCACACCCGGCAAGGCAGCCGCATCATTGCCACACTCCCCGGAATGAGTGAACTCGCGCTCTGGATACGATGGCACCACGAATGGTGGAACGGCCGGGGATATCCTGATAAGCTGATACAGAATGAGATTCCTGTTGAAGTTCAAATATTGAGTGTCATGGACTGCTTTGATTCTCTCCAGACGCCCAGGCCCGACAGAGACCGTATCTCTCCTGAAGCCGCTTACGTTGTCATAAAGGAAGGTAGCGGTTCACATTTCAATCCCGATATTCTCAACCTGGTCCTGGAGCTGATTGGAGAAAGAACACTCGTTCCGGGCAAGTCGTCGGAGAGATTCCTTGAGCTGAAAAGAAAATACATCGACCTGCCTTTTACCAATATTGACGGCAAGCACTGGCAGGTCTCCGGCATCTCAGGGCTGTATCCCATCCTGCGTCTTTTCGCACGCGTCATCGACGCCAAGCACAAATACACCCGTGGCCATTCAACGCGCGTCTCCATCCTTTCAAAACTCATTGCAGAAAAGATGGGCCTTCGGCCCGAAGAGTTTGCTTTGGTTGAAGTCGCCGGTCTTCTTCACGATGCAGGCAAGGTCAGTGTTCCCGTGGAGATTCTTGACAAGCCCGGAAAACCCTCTGACGAGGAGTGGAAGCTTATTAAAGGGCACCCCGGACGCTCCCTCGATATTCTTAGCACCATTCCCGCATTGAGCGATATTGCAACATTATCCGGAGCCCACCATGAGAAGCATGACGGCACAGGCTATCCCGAGCGTCTGAAAGGTGAAGAGATCCCGCTGCTGTCTCAGATCATTTCAGTGGCTGACACGTACGACGCCATAACATCCACGAGGGCCTACAGACAGGGTCAGCCGCCTGAATTTGCATATAACATCATCCGCAAGGAGTTGGGCGCCCAATTCAATTCCGAAGTGGGTGGAATTTTTCTAGATATACCGCCGAAGCATATTTCGGCCCTCTTCGATATTTACGAAGTTAAGGACATTTGATCCATCATGATTCCCAAAAGAAGGTCAGAAAAACAAACACTTGGCGTATTGCTGCAAGCGTGACGGCTTCTACGACCTCAATCCCCATCCCTGAACCTTCCGCATTTTACCAGTCGCTGTGCCTCCGCGTACGTCCGAATTTCTCCATTGAGCTGGGCGTCTTCAACGGCATCCAGCATCTTTTTAAACAGCGGACCGGGGACAAAACCCAGAGCGATCAGGTCATCGCCTGTGAGGAGGCGGGGCGGATGTAGCTGTTCCGCGGAAAGGGCTGTCAGTTTTTCCCGGCAAAAGGTATGGTTATCCAGCATCCCATGACTGCCCAGACAGTCCAGGCGGTGGAGCTCCAGATGAAGGTCGAAGGCGGGCTGACGGAGAAAACGCTTCAGGCGGCTGGGACGCATGTCCCGCACATGCATGAACGTCATGTGTTCATGAATGAGGGCAAGGATCGTTTCCGTTTCCACGTTCGAGACTTTCAGCCGCCGGAGGATATCTCCCGCCAGTTCTTCCCCTTTCCGGACATGGCCGTAAAAATGGACGCCGGCGGCGTCTGCCGATCGTGTCAGGGCTTTACCGGCATCGTGGAGGAGCACCGCCCAGGCTAAGCATGGATTTGCTTCTACTCCCGCAGCAACAGGCAGATGGTCCAGCATCTTCAGAATATGCTGCCATACATCGCCTTCCGGATGAAACGCCTCCGGTTGCGCCACCCCCCGCAGAGCGTCAACCTCCGGCAGAATTTCCACGAGCAGCCCCGATGCCGCCAAGAGCTCCAGCCCCCGCCGTGCTCCGGCACGGGTGATTATTTTGGTCAATTCTTCACGGATCCTTTCAACACTGATCTGCCGGATGGCACCGGCATGGCGGCGGACAGCGGCAAAGGTGGACGGGTCGATGGCAAAATCAAGGTTGGCGGAAAAACGGACGGCCCGCAGCATCCGCAGATGGTCTTCGGCAAAGCGTTCGTCCGGATCTCCGATGGTGCGGATGATCTTTCCGATAAGGTCATCGCGGCCACCGACGTAATCGATCACCTCGCCCGTGAACGGGTCCAACAACAGGCCGTTCACAGTAAAATCGCGCCGCCGGACATCCTCTTCCGCCGTGGCAAAACGGATATGCGAGGGTCTCCGGCCGTCTTCATAAACGCCTTCGACCCGATAGGTGGCCACTTCATAACGGCGCCCCTCGTCCATCACCAGCACCACGCCGAACCGGACACCCACAGGAACCGTATGGGGAAAGAGTTTCTCCACGACCTCGGGCCGCGCGGACGTGACAATATCATAGTCGCCGGGATCCATCCCCCGTAAAAGGTCCCGGACACAGCCTCCGACAAACAGGGCTTCATGGCCGGCCTCCCGCAATCGCTGGACGATTCCCGTAGCTGAGGCCCGTAAGGCGGTCGCCTCCTCTCTTACCCCTTTTCTAAAGGGAGGTTGAGAGGGATTTTCGTCGTAAATGGTCATTCCGGTGGTTCATCAGAGGCATCTGTGTTTTCCTGTCTCTTCTTTGCCCGGTTAAGGGTAAAGCCGAA
>JAPLJM010000364.1 GCA_026388595.1 Deltaproteobacteria bacterium | reverse complement strand
CAGTCCACGGATGCGTCCACCCTGCGGGTGGACACCCGCAAACTGGATGACCTGATCGACATGGTAGGAGAGCTGGTGATCACCCAGTCCATGATTCAGCAGGATCTCAGCCAGCAAGTCAATGCCGATAAAAATCTGATGCGTGATATTGCTCTGTTTTTCAGGATTACGTCAAACCTGCAACGAACATCCATGAGTCTCCGCATGATCCCCATCCGGCAGACCTTTCAGCGCATGTCCCGGCTGATCCGGGACCTGGCGAAAAATGCCGGGAAAACCGTTAATGTCGAAATGTACGGTGAAGAAACGGAAATTGACCGGAATATGGTGGATGAAATCTATAACCCGCTGGTTCATATGGTCCGTAATTCCGCGGATCACGGACTGGAAACGCCGGAAGACCGGATTAGGGCGGGAAAACCCGAGAAGGGGCGGATCATTCTCCGGGCCTATCATCGGGGCGGGAACATCGTCATCGAGATCTCCGACGACGGACGGGGCTTGAATAAGCAGAAGATTATCGATAAGGCATTGAAAAAAGGCCTGATCACCAATGCGGCGGATATTTCCGATCAGGATATCTACAAAATGATTCTGCTGCCCGGTCTTTCGACGGCGGATAAAGTCACCGATGTTTCCGGGCGCGGTGTCGGCATGGATGTCGTCAAGCAGGCCGTGGAGAAACTGCGCGGCAAGATTGATATTGAAAGCACACCCGGAAAGGGAACCACCGTCATCACCAGCTTTCCGCTGACCCTGGCGATCATTGACGGAATGATGGTCAAGGTGGGTCAGGAAGTCTATATTATTCCGACCATGGCTATCCGTCAGGCGCTGCGACCGACACGGGAGAGTTACAATGTGGTGATCAATAAAGGGGAAACCATTAATGTCATGGGTCAGCTGCTGCCCTTGGTGAGATTATATGATTTGTTCGGCCTTGAACCTGAACAGAAAAACCCCTGGGAGGCCATTGTTGTCGTGGTGGAGGGTGAAGGTAGGGCAAAATGCCTGCTGGTGGATGGGATCATCGGAAAGGCCGAAGTCGTGATCAAAAGCCTCGGATCGGGCTTGAAGCATGTCAAAGGGGTTTCGGGCGGCGCCATCCTGGGAGACGGCCGCATCGGGCTGATCCTGGATCCGGAAGGATTATTCGATCTAAGTGAAGGAACATGATATGAGGAGGTACACATGGACAAGCATATAAAAATTCTGGTGGTCGATGACTTTGCCACCATGAGAAAGGTCATCCGGAATCTTTTGAAACAGGTCGGATATGAAAATATTGTGGAGGCTGAAGACGGGGTGATCGCTCTCAGAACGTTGAAATCCCAGAAGATCGATCTGATCGTTTCAGACTGGAATATGCCGAATATGACAGGCTTGGAGCTGCTGAAAGCCGTCCGGGCGGATGAAGACCTGAAGCCAACGCCCTTTCTCATGGTCACAGCCGAAGCCCTTCAGGATAATGTCATTGCCGCGGTCAAGGCGGGTGTCAGTAATTACATCGTCAAACCCTTTACCGCAGAGACATTGAATGACAAAATTATGAAAATTATAGAAAAGATTTAAGAACTGTCCGGAAAGGAACGCGCATGGATGTGAAATTTATCAATCCCTTTTTGGAAGGGACAATCAGTGTTCTGAAAACGATGGCGATGGTGGAGCCACTGGCCGGCAAGCCCTACCTAAAGAAGGGAAACCAGGCTAAAGGGGACGTATCCGCCATCATCGGCATGACGGGATCGGCCCGTGGATCCCTGGCATTGAGTTTCAGTGAAGCCTGCATTCTTAAGATCGTTTCCAACATGCTCGGTGAAACATACAAGGAGATCAACGATGAGGTCCGGGACGCCGTTGGCGAGATCACCAACATGATTTCCGGCGTGGCCAGAAAAAACCTTGAATCCATGGGCTTTAACGTTTTAGCGGCCATTCCGACGGTGGTTTCCGGAAAAGACCATGCCATTCTTCATGTCCTCGGAGGGTCCAGCATTATCATTCCTTTTGAAACGGTGGCGGGTCCTTTTTTCGTTGATGTCTGCTTGAATGCCACAACGCAGGAAAAATGACGAAGGACATGACAGACGGAAAGAAGGAGGCAGGGGGCTGCCTCATCCATCGCATCTTCTTTCCCTGAGCAGCTCCCTTTCCTTTTCGAAAACAAAACGAATGATTTCATCGTGGATCATGTCATCGATCACCGTGAAGCGGGCGGTTATAAAGTATCCGCTGGTCTGCCTTTCCACACGAATCACCTCTCCATAGACGTAAAGTGCCGCAGGTTGATAACAGCTAAGAATCATTTTGAATTCCAGGACA
>JAPLJM010000142.1 GCA_026388595.1 Deltaproteobacteria bacterium | reverse complement strand
GGGATATAGGCATCAACACGACAGAATTCTCTTCGATTGGGTGCCGCTTCAGTCGATTCAGGCATGGTATCTTCATTCCTCATTTGTTATTTTCTGGAATAAATCTGCAAAAGCAGTGCCATAGGGGCAGGGAAGAGGAATTATCGGGATTATGCAGGAAGGATGGTTCGATCCATGATCATGGTATGTTAGTTGCAATTCTTACGGAAGATGGATTAAAAAAAGAGATGAAGAAGGTAGCACGGAAATGAAATCATCCGGTCGCAAGGTCATCAAATCCGAAGAGGTGAACTTCTTAAATCCGCCTGGAGGCGCAGGATTTCAGTCAGGTTGTGACCGGGGGGATTACGCGCAGCCATCGGGCGGGGCGCGGGGGGGTCCTAATCTGGACCGTATCAGAGAGATGTTTGAAAAGAAGGTCCACCTCGTAGGCCAGGAGTCCTATGAGAAGGGAATGTCAGAAGGGATCCGGAAGGGCAGGGACCTTCAGAAAGATGAGACCCTACAAACCCTCCAAACCATGAGTCACATTGTCGCGGAAACGTCTGAGCTGAAAAAAAAGATCCTTGAAAATGCCGAGGAGCAGATCATTGAATTGTCTCTGGCCGTTGCGGGGAAGGTGCTTCACCTCGAGGTGACGACAAATCGCGAGGTAGTCCGCAGTGTTCTCAAGGATGCCATAAAAAACATTGTGGACCGCGAAAATATGAAGATTCGGATGCACCCTCAGGATTTTCGCTATATGATGGAGGTCAAAGCGGATTTTCTTCAGAGTTTTGACGGTATTAAAAATGTTGTTTTCGAGCAGGATGAATCCATTCAGCAGGGCGGGGCAATCATTGAAACCCTTTTTGGTGAAGTCGATGCAAGGCTGGATCAGCAATTTCAAGAAATTATCACAGCAGTGACCGAGTCAAAACACAGATGATGGCGCCGTGGAGCCCCTTTCGTTTTTCTGAGCGTTCAGGACATGCTTGATTTTGCAAAATACCACCGACTTCTGGAACGGGCGCAGCCCATCAAGGTGCATGGCAAGGTTAGTGAAATCATAGGCTTGGTGGTTGAGGGACACGGGCCGGTTGCCTCGATCGGAGAGCTTTGCGGCATTTTCCCCGGAGGGGCGGACGAACCCATCTCAGCGGAAGTGGTGGGCTTTAGAAAGGGCAAGGTCCTCCTGATGCCCCTGCAAAGCATTCAGGGGCTGGGGCCAGGATGCAGAATCATTTCACTCGGTCGCAAGGCCGGTGTGAATGTGGGTAAAAGTCTGCTGGGAAGGGTCATTGACGGGCTTGGGAATCCTATTGACAATAAGGGGCCGATTGAATGTGAAAATGAATATCCCATTTACGCCGATCCCATCAATCCGCTTGAAAGGGGAAGAATTGCGGAACCCGTCGACCTGGGCATCCGGGCGTTGAACGGCATTCTCTGCTGCGGAAAAGGGCAGAGGATGGGTATTTTTTCCGGATCGGGCGTGGGCAAAAGCATTCTGCTGGGCATGATCGCCAGAAACACCAATGCAGATGTGAATGTCATCGGCCTGATCGGTGAAAGAGGGAGGGAAGTCCGGGAATTTCTGGAAAAAAATCTCGGAAAGGAGGGGCTGGCGCGGTCTGTTGTGGTTGTTGCGGGATCGGACATGCATCCCCTGATCCGTATGCGGGCCGCTTATGTGGCGACATCCATATCCGAGTATTTCCGGGATCAGGGAAAGGATGTGCTGCTGATGGTGGATTCCCTAACGCGATTTGCCATGGCCCAACGGGAGATCGGTCTTTCCGTGGGGGAGCCCCCTGCGACCAAGGGCTACACCCCGTCCGTGTTCAGCCTGCTGCCGAAATTGCTGGAGCGGTCGGGCGCCATGGAAGATAGCGGCAGCATCACCGGACTTTATACGATTCTTGTGGAAGGCGATGACTTCAATGAACCCATATCGGATTCCGCAAGATCGATCCTCGACGGCCATATCTCCCTGACACGCGATCTGGCCAACAAGAATCATTACCCGGCCATCGATGTGCTGCAAAGCGTCAGCCGCGTGATGATCGATATTGTGAGCGACGAGCACAAACAAATGGCGGGGAAAATTATCAATATTCTTGCCATCTACAAGAAAGCGGAAGACCTCATCAATATCGGCGCCTATGTGCAGGGGAGCAATGCGGATATTGACTATGCCGTCACCATGATCGAGCGTGTGAATGCCTTTTTGAAGCAGGGAATGGAAGAAAAGATTGATTTTCATCAGACTCTCCTTCAGATGAAGGCCCTTTTTGACAGGCCGGTGCGCGCTGCACTGCAGCAGCCCCAAAAGTCGTAAGGGCCGTGAACGGGGGCAGCTTTGAAATTAACCATAACGGCTTTG
>JAPLJM010000386.1 GCA_026388595.1 Deltaproteobacteria bacterium | reverse complement strand
GCGGATCGATGAACTGATCGAACTTGCTAAAAAGGAGGTCTTACATGAAAAAGAATTGTCCTCATGGCTTGGGCATAGTCCGGTGGGTTTCGACGGACTGGCTTTATGAAAATGTTAATAAACAGGAACTGGTCCTACTCGATGTCCAGCCTAATGTTCACGATTATATTGAGGAACACATTCCAGGGGCTGTTTATCTTAGTGAGGGCCTTCTCCGTGCCAGTATTGCGGGAGTGCCTGCCAGGTATGTGCCCGTGGAAACGATCCAGCCTGTCCTTCGTTATGCAGGCCTGAAAACAAAGAGACCTGTGGTCGTTTATACAGGAACGGGGGCCGCCAAGGGCTGGGGAGACGGCCTGGAGCAGACGATGATGGCATACAGTCTGGCGCGTTTCGGCCACGAATGCATTTATGTGCTTGACGGCGGTCTCGACAAATGGAAGGAAGAAAAGCGACCCCTTTCAAAAGAGTTCCCAAAAACAAGAACCTCTGATTTTACCGCCCAAGTTCAATCCGATTTCTATGTCGAATACGAAGCATTCAAGACAATAAAAGATCGTGAGGGTGTTATCGTTCTAGATGCACGTCCACCCGAGGCGTATGAGGGGCAGGCATACTGGATTAAGCCCGGCCATATCCCCGGTGCTGTCAATATACCCTGGGCATCTCTGATGGATAATGATAATAAACGCCTTCTCAAACCTGATGAAGAAATATCGGCAATCCTGGATGCCAATGGTGTAAAACCGGACAAAACCATCATTTGCACTTGTGGTACAGGACGGGAAGCAACGAATGAATTTATTTTTTTCAAGTGGTACCTTAATTATCCCAACGTTAAGATTTATGAAGGTTCTTTCACCGAATGGACCGCACATCCTGAAAATCCAACCGTTACCGGCAAGCATCAACGATAGGTGGTGTCGAGAGAGCGAGATTGCCGCCAGGCATCGTCCCGTACCCTGAAGTCTACAACGCGCTTGAACACGGCAGGATACTCCGTGACGTCGACACCTGGATATTCGAAACCTTTATCCAGGATCCATGACGATTATTTTCAGCATCCTGAAAAGCCTGCGCGGTGGGGAAAAAACGGCGAATCAGAAGATATTATAATAAAGTGCGGACAATAAAATGGACGCCAACAGAATGACGAATGCCGGACCGATGATATAGCGGTAGGCGCTGAAGATGGATGTCTTGAAGTATTCGGCGGTCACGACAAAGCAGGCATGCATGGGAGACAGCATCATCCCCATGTAGCCGAAGGTATAGGCAAAGGCGGTCGTCGCTGCCGCGACAGCCGCGGAGGGATCAGGGCCTACGAGGGCAAAGACAATGGGAAAGCTGGCGCCGACAAAACCGAAAGCCACGCCAGTGACCATGCCGGAGATGAATGGAATCAGCATGATGACCATGATCAGCGGTATACCGGTCCGGATGAGCTCGTCCCGCATGCCGGTGATCAGGGTTGATCCTGCATCATCGACAGGGCAGGAAAGCGCCGCGGCAAATGTCTGGATACCGATCACCAGAACGATCATCAACCATGTATCTGACCGTTTTAACATAAGCATCGTGGAACCAAAGGCCGAAGCATGGCCGGTAAAAACCGCAGCAAGGGCCGCCACGAGTCCCACAACCATGGCGATCAGGTTGGCCAATGTCCCTTCTACGCCGATCAGGGGTAACAGCGCCGAGCCCACGAGGGAGATGAGCACCAACAGCCCAATCGGGCCCAGGGCGGAAAGGACAGCGGCGGCGTCCAGATGTCCTTCGTTCTCATGATGATCATCGAGTCTTTTGACCTTTCTCAGAATAAAGAGATACCCGCCCAGGACCGCCGCAAGGGTAAAGGGCATCTGGATGAAAAAAAACTTGACCGCCGAAAGTCCCGAATACTGCATGGCCAGGATAACACCGGGATACAGCGGCCACCAGTACTCCCAGATGTGGCGGAACCAGTAATTGATGGCAACCTTCAGGGGCGGTTCGATTTCCTGACCCTGATCAACGGCGTCCACAAAGGGCGCCGAGAAAAGGGCGCCGGCCGGCATGGGGAGCAGGCCCACCAGGGCGGGCAGCCCGGCCAGAATCAGATGCTTGTTTTTCAACCATGATTTTAATGCAGCGATGGTGCGATCCATCCGGCCTGTCTTGTTCAGGGAGTCACTGAAAAACAGCAGCAGCAGGATGATCAGGGGAAGGAGATAATTCTGAGGCAGGACAAAGCTGTTGATCTGATAACGAAGGCCATCGACCCCTGTACCGGTCCACAGTGTCAGCAATGTCGAGAAAGTAAGGATCGCGACGCCCAGCGGCACCCTCAACCGGTACAGCAGCAATATTCCCAAGAACGAACTTCCCACCTTGACATAAGCCGGGACATGTAAAAGCCAATCCATGATCTGTTCCTGTCGAAGCCCTGATTCACGGCATCTCTGCCTGCAGATCGCTACTATAGGTTAAAGAAAGTCAGGGGTCAACGGGAAATGCTCGAACGGTAACGTGATCCCAGGGATCTGACGGGCTCTTAACAATTGGTAAAAAACCTTGAAACTGGGACGGCTCCTTAAAAAGTTCCGCAGGCCAGGCGCGAAAATCCTGAGGAATGAGGCGTACATTGGCGTACGCCGCAATGAGGTTGGATGCGGCGCAACGCAGCATCCGGATTTTTTAGGTCGCCGCCAGATTTAGTTTTAGGATAGGACAATAAATATATGGTAAGGGGATGTCCTTCTTAGAATATCAACGATGAGGTACGTCACATGAGGCTGCAGGATATCCGGTTTCCCAGACAGTTGGAAGCTGAGGGCATTGCCGAGACCGTTCGTCAGGCCTTGATGGCCCATATGGTAAAACTCTGGTCTGGCGGTGACTTTGATGTCCCCATGATCACGATGGTAGATCCGCTGAAAAAAGTGCTCCAGACAGCCAGGTTCAGGGGCCAGGTGCGATGCGGATTCGAAGCCATTTCTGATAAGCTGGCAAGTGAAAGAAAAGGGATTGCGGGTGTCCGGGAGCGCATGGGGACCCCCTATGGAGATCGGATATCAAGGCTTCTTTTGTTTTCCAACGATGGCGCCGAGCGGTTTTACAGGCACATAGAAAATCTCTTACAGGCGCACGCCCCCAGGCTGCTCGGATGTCGTCTGGATATCGACGGCAGCGCCCTGGGTCATTTGATCACCGGTAAAGACAGCAGGATCAAACTCGTGATGATAGAACACAAGGCGGTCGTTTCCGAGATATTGCGTACGGTTGTCGCCGGTTGTGCTGTTATTTCCCCCTCGGGTGATGAAAAGCATCAGCAAACGGATTGTTGAACGGTTTCTGAGCTTCCTTGGCAGGCCTGATTTCAACCCGCTTCAGCCGGGGTTTATCATCCCTCACTTTCCGGTCGCTGTCCTCTGAAGGGACTGGTTTGTCAGTCTTCAAAGCCGGCGTTTTCTTCATAGACAGGGAAATCCGGTTTCTTTCCAGATCAACGGCCAGGACGGTTACTTCCACTTTCTGATTAACCTTGACGACATCCTTGGGAGACTTCACGAATCCATCCGCCAGTTCACTGAGATGGACAAGACCATCCTGATGCACACCGATATCAACAAAAGCGCCAAACGCCGTGATGTTCGTCACGACACCGGGAATCTTCATTCCTGGAATCACATCACCGATCTTCTCAATCCCTTCGGCAAAGACAACATTTTCGAATTGCTGGCGTGGATCTCGCCCCGGCTTGGCCAGCTCAGCCATGATATCCCTTAATGTGGGAAGACCAACCTTATCAGTCGCATATTTTTCCAATTCTATCCGTTTCCGCGATGCTTCGTCCTGAATCAGGTCGCTGACGGAACAGCCCTGATCACGGGCCATTTTTTCTACGATCGGGTAACTTTCCGGATGGACTGCGCTGGCATCCAGAGGATAGGGAGCATCTCTAACCCGGAGGAATCCTGCCGCCTGTTCAAATGCCTTTGGTCCGAGACGACGGACCTTTTTCAGCTCCTCACGAGAACAGAAGGGGCCATGATCATCGCGGTGCTTTACGATGTTTTCAGCAAGGGAGGGTCCCAGTCCCGAAACATAAGATAGCAGTTGGGCGCTGGCGGTATTGACCTCGACACCGACAGCGTTGACACAACTGATGACGACATCATCAAGGCACTGCTTCAGCTCTTTTTGGTCTACGTCATGCTGATACTGACCAACACCAATGGCCTTGGGCTCTATCTTGACCAGCTCCGCCAGGGGGTCCATCAGGCGACGGCCAATGGATACACCGCCGCGAACCGTGATGTCGTGATCTGGAAACTCTTCACGAGCTGCCTTGGAGGCGGAATAGACAGACGCTCCGCTTTCATTGACCATGACGATTTGGATCTCTTCGGGAAGTCCGATCGCCCGCAGAAATGCCTCTGTTTCACGTCCGCCCGTTCCATTGCCAACAGCAATCGCTTCAAGATGCAATCGACCACATAATTGCCGGATGGCTTTCGCTGCATCCTGACGGGCTTTTTCAGACAGCAGGGGATAGACTGTTTCATGATGAAGCAGTTTGCCCTGACGATCCAGGCATGCAACCTTACAGCCTGTCCTGAATCCGGGATCAATCGCCAGGACCGACTTCTGGCCCAATGGAGGAGACAAGAGCAGCTGGCGCAGATTATCAGCAAACACCCGGATGGCCTCTTCATCGGCTTTTTCCTTGGTGGCGAGGCGAACTTCCGTTTCCATGGAGCCGGACAAGAGGCGCTTGAAGCTGTCATGAACAGCGATTTTGACCTGGTTTGCAGACGCTGTCGTTTCTCTGACAAAGAGGTTTTCCAGGATAGCCAGTGCCGTTTCTTCCGGTGGTGAAATACGAAAAATCAGGAATTCCTCTTGTTCGCCTCGGCGTATGGCCAGAATCCGGTGTGACCGGGCAGAAGAGATGGGCTCTTCCCAATCATAGTAATCCTTGTATTTAATCCCGCTTGCCTCCTTCCCTGGAATGACATGCGAGCGGATCGTACTTTTATTAAAAAACAGCTCCCGAAGCCGCGCCCTGGCTTCCTGATCTTCATTGACCCACTCGGCGATGATGTCCCGCGCCCCTGCAAGTGCATCCTCCACAGATTCAACACCTTTTTCCGCATCGATAAATGTTGCAGCCGATGCCGTCAGGTCCATATCGTCTTGGGAGAATATTTTTACTGCCAGAGGTTCCAGTCCCTTTTCCCGAGCAATGGCTGCCCGCGTCCTTCGTTTCGGCCGGAAGGGAAGGTAAATGTCTTCCAGGATTGCCAGTGTCTGCGCTTCTGCTATCCTTATCTGCAGCTCGTCCGTCAGGAGATCTCGTTCCGTCAATGATTTTAAGATGGCCTCACGACGGCTTTCAAGCTCTTCCAATTGGATAAGGCGATCCCGAATTGCCGTTATTACAACTTCATCCAGGGAGCCGGTCATCTCTTTCCGGTAGCGGGCAATAAAGGGGACCGTCGCCGCCTCTTCGAGCAGCTGGGCAGTCGCCTGGACCTGCACAGGCGTTATGTTGAGTTCGTGGGCAATCTTTCCGTATCGAAATTCGTTCATGCTGCTCCTTGTATGAATGGGGTTGTAATGAGGTTAAAAAGGCATCCGTGTCTATCTGATCTTAGAAGGGGAATCAAGGACTTTTGCGACCGCCCATTCGTGCTCGCATCTGTTCGATTATTTGCTTTGCGGCAGAAATATCGTTCACTCTGATGACGCCAATAATGTAACTGCCGGTTTGCTCCGCAACCACCCCCCCGTACAAGGGATCGATGGCGGTTAAGGCGCTGAGATCCAATGACGCCGTTACTTGAAGGTCCCGGCCTTCCGCCATCAGGTAGGAACGGTATTGAGCAAAGGCTTTCCGCGCAGCCGCTTGATCATCACTCATGACGACGAAGATCTGCATCGGTTTGCCTTCCAGGACGGCATCGGCGCTAACCCCGCGCCGGAAAAAGGCATAGCCGAGGAGGCTTTGCGGGATGTACCGCTCGCTTCCGGGCACCAGCGCCGGTATGCGCACCATCTCCAGCTCTCGAGGCCTCCTTTCGTCTTTCGGAAGCTTATGTGCAATCGCCCGGCCACAAGCCAGGTAGATCTTCTGTTGAAGGCTGGTCGCACCTGTAACCTGGAGTCTGACAAAATACCGGTCCTGATAGAACATCAACTGAGAAGGCAATATAAATCCATCTGCGCCGAACGGAACGCCCGCCGCCTTCGCCCGGCGGTAATTCGCGTAGATCCCGAAGGCATCGAGCAGAGATCCCATTCTGTAAACGTCAGCGATAAGCCACACATCCGGGTTCGACCTGTTCACATAGGTTACGGTGGCGAGCATGTCAAAACCATAGGGGATATAAAGTTCTGCTTCGCCATTGATATGCTCGAACAGCGTTTCCCTGTCGTAGAAATTTAATGGGTCCTTTGCTGTCCAGTCCTCAGCAAATCCCGGCAGGGGCAAAACATTTTTCATGAGATTGTCATCGGCCCACAGGGGAATTTTCGCCATCAGGGTCATGGCAATCATACCGATCATGATGACATGGATAATCTTGAATCTTATCAATGCTTTTCCCTTCCCCGCCGAAAATGACCTTGCCTGTTGCCGATTCCCTTATGCGAGTAATTTTCTGGCCCGCGCCATCTTCACAGATATATCGAGACCGTTAACACATTTAGCAACACATTCTGAACAGCTCAGACATACGGAAGCTGATGAGGACACAGGGATCTGACGGTATGTGGATTGGGCGAGGGCATCGCTCCGATAAGCTTCTGCATACATCAAGCTGCGGTTAATGGTGCTGATTTCAACATCATACGGGCAGGTTGCTTCGCACTTTCCACAGAAGTGGCAGTAGTAGGGCTGGACGGCAGCCCCGTATTGTTTCAGGATGAGATGGTCAAGATACCCGAATTTCATCCCCATCACCGCGATGTCTTCCCGGAGATGCGATATGTCTCTCATGCCGGGGATCGCTGCGGTGATATGCCTGTTCTGGAGAACCCATTTAAGGGCTGCCTGGTGGGGACTGAACGGACCCAGGGCATCCGTTTCGTAACCCCCGGCTTGCGTCTTCATGGCAATGACCCCGATGTTGGCCTGGGCGGCCCTGGCAATGGCCTGCGTTGTGGCCGCGTCACTCTTGAAGTTGAATTTCACGAGGACCGTGTCAAAAAACCGGGCCTTATCATCTACGAGCGCGTGGAGCACCTCTGCTTCATTCTTGTGGGTGGTCACGCCGAAGAAACGCACTTTACCCTGTTCTCGCAGTCTGACGAGGGCTTCCCGAATCTCCGGGCTCAACATCCGATCATCCTTGCCGGTGATATTATGGAGTTGGATCACATCGACGTAGTCTGTCTCCAGCGCCTTCAGGCTGGTTTCGACATCCTTGAAAACGTCTTGTTTCGATTTCGCTGCTGTCTTCGTCGCCACGTATACTTTATCACGCTTTCCCTGCAAGGCCCTGGCGACGATTTCCTCATTCTTGCCGCCCATGTAGCGCCTTGCCGTGTCGACATAATTGACGCCATGATCAAAGGCGACCCGCATCACCTCCGCTTCAGGTGTCAGCATCGCCCCGAAGCTGATCATCGTGATCTTCAGTCCGGTGCGACCCAGCGTGCGATAGACAGGCGCGGGAAAGACGAAGGATTCCGATGACGCAATCTGGATGGCGCCGGCGACGCCTTCCCACCCAAGCAAAGCCGAAGTGGTCCCTGCCACACTAATTTTTAAAAATTCTCTCCGATTCATTTCACTCACCCTATCTGTCTTGTAAAAACAACACCGTCCTATACACCATACCTTTGTCGGCGTTTTGAATCCGCATGATGTGGCAGCCAGGATAGGGCCAATACCTTTTCTGTTCAAGAGATCCTGGGCATCGAGTATTCAGACTGAAATATTCAGAAAAGCACGCCTACTCGAATGAGCATATATATT
>JAPLJM010000319.1 GCA_026388595.1 Deltaproteobacteria bacterium | reverse complement strand
GCTCCCCCGGCAAAGATGGCAATGTCCGTCGTCGTTCCCCCAATATCCAGGGCTATGGCATCCTGTTTGCGATTGGACATGCTGAGAACCCCCATGATGCTGGCAGCGGGACCGGAGAGTATGGTTTGCACGGGAAATTCCAGCGAGTGGCGGATATCAACGGTACCGCCGTCGGCTTTCAGGATATAAATGGGAACAGATATCCCCTGTTGACGGACAAAATTCAGGACTTCCTCGACAAAGCGGTGGTATAAGCCGGCAACGGAGGCATTCAGATAAGTGGTGGCGATGCGCCTTGGAAAATTCAGATGTCCCGACATCCGATGGCCCAGAGACAAATGGCCTGTGGCATCCTGCAGACGATCTCTGATCAGGATCTCCTGGATGGGATTGCGAACGGAAAATTTCCCCACGATGCCGACATGATCAATGCCCTCTGCCCGGAAGTGCTCCCCAATCCGCAGGATTTCTTCGTCATCGACCTTTGCCGCCTCCAGCCCCCGGTGGTTGACGTATCCGGAAACAAAATGGCAATCCTCTCCCACGGCAAGCCGGTCGGGACCGATTCCCGGACCACCGGCCAGAATCATGCCCACCCGGTCGGTCTTTTTCTGGACAATGGCGTTTGTGGATATGGTCGTACTGAGCACAACCCGCTCGAGTTTCTCCGGGTTTTCATCGTTCAAAAGGTCCTGCGTGACATTCAGGAGGGAGAATAATAAGTTGTCCGCATTTGTGGGAACCTTGGCCTTACGCTTGATTTTAAAATTTTCAATCAGAACCGCGTCCGTATGTGTTCCACCCACATCTATGCCCAGGATCATGATCCCACCCCGCCTGTCCCATATTTTAAAACGTGCTCCTTATAACTTGATAAATTTATCTTGACAAGGTAAAAAAAAAGCGTATCTTCTCTGGTCACGTCGGGCAATAAGGAATTGCCAGCGCGTACGAAAATTCTTGAAAGGAGGTGACAAATCGATGAAAAAGGTCTTCGCTATCATTCTATCCCTGCTTTTCTTCGTGACATTTTCATTTGCAGTGGTTGGCTGCAAGAAGGCAGAAGAGCAGAAGCCGGCAGAGCCCCCGAAGGTTCAGGCACCAGCACCAGCACCTGCACCCGTTCCGGCTCCGGCACCTGGCGCACCTGCAGCACCTGGCGCACCTGCAGCACCTGCAGCAGCACCTGCGGCTCCGGCAGCTCCGGCAGCAAAGTAATATAGAATCATCAAGGAAAAAAGAACCGAGCATTGGAATCTTATCCAGTGCTCGGTTTAATTTTTTGTAAGCTTTGTAAAAGAGCCGCATTCTAAACGTTGCGCGCAATCTCTCCTGATGGAAAGCCTGCCGCAGGCTTCGTTTCAGTCATGACGCGCAAGTTGCGCCGATCACATCTTTCATTTGTTTTTTTGCACCAACGTATCATTTTTCAACGCTTTTTCATTTTACATTTCATGAATAAAGGGATAGAATACAGCCGTTGAGGTTGTGAATTAAAAATTAACTACAAAGTCAGGAGGTGTGGCTATGTCGGATCGAGGAATGGATTTTGTGAAGGGTCTGGTCATCGGTGGATTGTTTGGTGCTGTTATGGGAATCCTTTATGCCCCCAAAAGCGGTAAAGAAACCCGCGAGGATATCGCCCGAAAAACTGAGGATTTATTGGTTAAGGCCCGGGAGGAATATGAGCAGGCGCTGGATAAAAGTAAAAGGGCCTATGAAGCAGCGGTGAAGCGATTGAAGGAAGTGGAAGTTTCAGCCAAAGAAAAAGTAGAGGAAGTGGAAAGTAAGGTCGAAGCCTTAACGGAACGGGGAAAAGAAACGCTGCTGGACGGCAAGGGCCGCCTGAAAAGGGCCATTGAAGCCGGCGTGGAAGCCTTCAAAGAGGAAAAAGAAAAAACACCTGCATAATTTTTATATTCGCCGAAGGAGGACAGGGCATGTTCATGGAAATTGCTGTTTTTATTTTAAGTATTGCATTTCTGCTATTTGCCCTTTTTTCCATCCCGTCGTTGTTGCAACTTCGCAAGACAGCGGAAATAATTGCAACAACCCTGCAAGCCCTGAACGAGAATCTGCCCGGCATCCTCAAGAATCTTGAGGACATCACCACCAATATTAATCAGGCGACCTTTACGGTGAATCGCCAGATGAAAGACCTGTCCTATTCGTTCAGGAAATTGCAGAAGACGATCGGTTTCCTGGCAGACCTGGGTCAGATTGTCCAGGCCGGTGTCCGGATTCCCTTTCTGAACACATTGACGTCTCTGGCCGCTGTTGCGAAAGGGGTACGCGTTTTCCTGAGCGTCATGAATGCAAAACGTGAATTACCCGGCAGTCCCCCAAAGCAATGATCACCCCGCCATCCTGGTCTCCCGCCGATGTGGGGGGGGCAAGATGGCCTGCCCGAACCTGCAGCATTTCCAGAAAGTCTAAAAAGGGATGGAATTTTAGACAAAAAAGTTGTAGTCCCATGCGATCAAAATGAATCATATGCCTTGACATCGAGGGAGGTACCCATGCAACAAAGGATGAACATCAGCCTTATACTGGCAGTTTGCCTGTTTTCTGGATTGAGCCTTTGGGGCCTGTCTACGGCTTCACCGGCGGTTGCGCTGGACCGGCAAACCTATAAAAATCTCAAGATCTTCAATGAAGTCCTGGATATGGTACAAAAAAACTATGTGGAACCCATCGAACAGAAAACGCTGATCCAGGGGGCCATCAACGGCATGATGAAATCGCTTGATCCCCACAGCAGCTTCATGACAGCAGACATGTACAAGGAGCTGGAGGTTGAGACCCGTGGCAGTTTCGGCGGCATCGGGATTGAAATTACGATTCTGAAAGACGTCCTGACGGTCGTATCGCCCATTGAGGACACACCTGCCTTCCAGGCCGGCATCAAGGCAGGCGACCAGATCATTAAAATTGACGGTAAATCGACAAAGGATATCAGCATCATGGAAGCCGTCAGCAAACTCCGGGGTCCGAAGGACACAAAGGTGACGCTGACAATCATGCGCGAGAATTTGGCCAAGCCGAAGGACATCGTCATGACCCGGAGTATCATTAAAATTAAAAGCATCAAGGCCCGGACCTATGAAGACCGGATCGGCTATATCCGGATCGCCTCCTTCCAGGAAAAAACAGTGGACGATCTGAAGAAGGCTTTGAAGGACCTGGATGGCCCAACCCATTCCCTCAAGGGGCTCATTCTTGATATGCGCAATAATCCCGGCGGCCTGTTGAATCAGGCGGTGGAACTTTCCGATGCCTTTCTCAAATCAGGCGTCATCGTTTCCACCAGGGGTAAGGTCAAAAATCTCGACAATAAATTCTCTGCCAAAGACAATGGCGATGAGCCCACCTGTCCGATTGTGATTTTGGTTAACGAGGGCACCGCCAGCGCTGCAGAAATTGTCTCCGGCGCCCTTCAGGACAACCGGCG
>JAPLJM010000350.1 GCA_026388595.1 Deltaproteobacteria bacterium | reverse complement strand
CTTCCTCGCCGGGAGTGAATCGAACTCATGTCTTGAATTATGATGGACTCGCAAAAAGCAGCAAAAGCTTATAATTTGGGACGGCTTTGTAAAAAGTTCCGCAGGCAAGGCGCGCAAATCCTGAGGAGTGAGGCGTACTTTGGGGTACGCCGCAATGACGAGGGATGCAGCGCAACGCAGCATCCGGATTTTTTAGGTCGCCGTCAATTTCGCGCTTTGGGATGTCAGCCTCAGTCTGCAATCCGGCCTTGACAGGCCAACAAAATTTTCATACAGAGCTTAATATGTTCATTGCATTCGCGACTTTTTTACCGAGGAGAGCTTTGCATAACCGTTGAAAAATGGTTCGCAAACGGCGAATCGAATACTTTTCGCCTTTCCAGCACTGAAGTCAACGGCTTGTTTTAAACCACGATGAGACAGGAGCTTCCCTGAAGTGAAAAAGATTTTTGAGCGGCGGCGAAGCCATTTTTCAAGGGTCACAAGGAGATTTTTAAAGTGAAAGGCATCATTCTCGCAGGTGGTTCAGGCACGCGCCTTTACCCCATCACAAAGACCATCTCAAAGCAACTCCTCCCGATTTTTGACAAGCCCATGATCTATTATCCCATGTCGATTCTGATGCTTGCCGGCATCCGGGAAATCCTCATCATTTCCACCCCCCGGGATCTGCCCTTATACAGAGAGCTTTTCGGCAATGGGGCGCAACTGGGCCTGACCCTGTCCTATGCGGAGCAGCCTCACCCCGGCGGGCTTGCCCAGGCCTTCATTATCGGAGACGCCTTTATTGAACAGGACGATGTCTGCCTCATCCTGGGGGATAATATTTTTTATGGCGACGGCCTCTCCCGGCTGCTTGATAAAGTGGGTAAACTGACCGATGGCGCCCTTGTGTTCGGCTACTGGGTTAAGGATCCGGAGAGGTACGGCGTCGTCGCTTTCGATGATCAGGGAAGGGCCATGAGCATTGAAGAAAAACCGTTGAAACCCAAGTCCAATTATGCCGTCGTCGGTCTCTATTTCTATGACAATGCCGTCGTGGACATTGCAAAGCAGCTGAAGCCCTCGGCGCGCGGCGAACTTGAGATCACCGACGTGAACAGGGAATATCTGAACCGCGGCAAACTGAGAGTGGAAATCCTGGGACGGGGCATGGCCTGGCTCGATACGGGCACCCACGAAAGCCTCCTGGAAGCCAGCAACTTTGTCGCCACCATTGAACACCGCCAGGGACTGAAAGTGGCCTGTCTCGAAGAAATCGCCTATAATAAAGGCTATATCAACAAGGAACAACTGTTAGCGTTGGCACAACCCCTGGTCAAGAATCTCTATGGGGAATACCTGATCAATCTCGTCCAGCAACAATAAAGGGGGCTGCACCCCATTCTGTCTCGCAGCGGGGATTGAGGCGCATATCTTTTGAACGGCCGGATCATAAACGCCCGCCTTCGCCAGCCTAGTTTCCCGGCAGGCAAGTATCTCCCTTTGTGTCCTCAACCAGAAAATCCTTTTTGTCCTTGACGTATGAAAAATACGCCTGCGTCGCCTCTTCCTTGCCGCCTTGATATCATCATTGACTTAGTAGATCCGGAATTACAACAGTGGTAACGAACTCGTAACATTCGATGAATCGATGTACTGCACGATCTTTTCCGCGATGGTTCTGATCGTTGCTTCAAAACGATCAGGCTCTTTGTCCAGCAACGTCATCCGGAATCCCTGAAGGGATGTGAAGAATGACGTCAGCGGCACCACGCAGATTCCCGTCGATCCCAGCAGGTAATAAACAAACCGCTTGTCAAACTCAATCTTGTCGTCCACCAGCTTTTCGATATACGCTTTAATGTCCGCCTGTTCGATGGGCAGGGTCTGCCGGTTGTTCATGACCGATTCGTTGAAGACCGCCGTCATGTAGAAGGCGCCGTTCGTGCGGTTCACTGTCAGATAGGGCACGTCTTTGAGAATGTTGTAGGCGATATTGGACAGCTTTTCGTAGTGGCGAATGCGCTCGTTCAGGTATTTCCTGTATTCCGGGTGGTTCATGATCCTCGGAATGGAAATCTGCGGAAGCGTGGTGGAGCAGACCTCAGACATCTTCTGATGCAGGATGGTGTCGATGTAATTGTCGAAGATGGGGTCCTTCCCGGCGTTGTATACCTCGATCCATCCGCAGCGCGAGCCCGGCCAGGGGAACTCCTTGGAGATGCCCTTCATGCTGAAGCCGGGAACGTCTTCGATAACATCGGAGATTGGGACCGTTTTCTTGTTGTTGTAGATGATGTTGATATAGGTCTCGTCAAAGATCAGAAAGAGCTGATGTTCCCGGGCGATCTTGACGATCTGCTTGAGCGTCTCCACAGGATAGACGAATCCCGTCGGATTGTCCGGATTGATAACCAGGATGCCCACGATGGACTTGTGGCTTTTAACCTTCTGTTCCAGTTCGCGGATGTCTGGATACCAACTGCTGTAAGGGTTCATCCGGTAGGTGTTGGGCGGGAAGGAGGCATGGAGGACTTCCGCCAGCAGATGCGTGGAATAGGTCGGCTCCGGCAGAATGATGCGCGCATCCACCCGGATGGAGCTGTAGGCGCGGGCGATGGCGTCTCCCAGGCCGTTGAAGAAGATGATGTCTTCGGGACTGATCTGCGTCTTGCCCCGTTTGTTGACCATCTCGGCAAGGAATTCCCGGGTTTCATTCATGCCCTTCGTGGGGGAATAGGCGTAGGAAAGGTCCTCTTTAAGAATGTCCGCAAGGACGTCCTTCATCCAATCCGGGATTTTTTCTCCTTTACTGACTGGGTCGCCGATGTTTTCCCAGAAGACCTCGACGCCGTATTCCTTCAGCTTGTTGGCGACGGCCACAATGTGGCGGATTTCGTAGGTCAGCCCGCTGCCGCTTCTTGCAATGTCATACCTCATAAGTGCCTCGTAAAGGGGGAATTATTTTTTAAGCCGTCCCCTATATCACAATTCTGTAAAATCTCCAGCATTATT
>JAPLJM010000401.1 GCA_026388595.1 Deltaproteobacteria bacterium | reverse complement strand
GACATCTCCACGGACCCCCGGATCATGTAAGCGATCGGACAGGCAGAGCTGGAACTCGGTGAAGAAGGACGCGTTCTGGACCGGTAGTCCGGCACACAGAACATGAGCCGGGTCATGGTGGAGGGGCCGACCGATGCGGTGACGGAAAAGTATTGCCAACAGATCGCCGATATCGTAACCACCGAGCTTGGGTGATCCTTTCTTCTCCGTCGCAAACGACGGGGAATTAAACCTTCAGAGACTAAACTATGAAAAAGACAAAATTCATCTTCATCACCGGCGGCGTGCTTTCTTCCCTGGGCAAGGGACTGGCGGCGGCCTCCATCGCTGCCCTGCTGGAATCCAGAGGACTCCGGGTCACCAACCAGAAACTGGACCCCTATATCAATGTCGATCCAGGCACCATGAGCCCCTTTCAACACGGTGAGGTTTTTGTGACCGACGATGGGGCGGAAACCGATCTCGACCTGGGCCATTATGAGCGTTTTTCCTCCACCTGCATGGGAAAATGCAACAACCTGACCACCGGCCAGGTCTATTTTTCTGTCATTTCCAAGGAACGGCGGGGCGACTACTTGGGCAAAACCGTGCAGGTGATTCCCCATATCACGAATGAAATCAAAGATTTCATAAAATCAACGGCCACGGGCTACGATGTGGCGATCGTCGAGATCGGCGGCACCGTCGGCGATATTGAAAGCCTTCCCTTTCTCGAAGCCATCCGGCAATTCCGTAACGAAGTGGGCCGGGACAACGCCATCTTCATCCACCTGACCTGGGTGCCCTTTATCAAAACCGCCGGCGAAGTAAAAACCAAGCCGACGCAGCACAGCGTCAAGGCCCTGCGGGAAATCGGTATCCAGCCGGACATTCTTCTATGCCGGACGGAGAATTATCTCTCCGATGACATTAAAGCCAAGATCGCCCTGTTCTGTAACGTGGAGGTGGCAGCCGTCTTTACCGCCAAGGACGTGGGATGCATCTATGAAGTGCCGCTCATTTACAACCATGAAGGTCTGGATCAGAAAATCGTGGACCTCCTGAATATCTGGACGGGCCGGCCCCACTTGGAAGCCTGGGAGGATGTGGTGGAAAAGATGACCAACCCTGTTCAGGATGTCTGTATTGCCATCGTCGGGAAGTATGTGAATCTGACCGACTCCTATAAAAGCCTGAATGAAGCCCTGGTCCACGGCGGCATCGCCAACAACTGCAGGGTCCATCTGCGCTTTGTCGACTCCGAGAAGATGGAGAAGGAGGGGCTGGGCCGGCAACTGGATGGCGTGGGCGGCATTCTCGTTCCCGGCGGATTCGGCGACCGGGGCATTGAGGGTATGATCTCTGCCGTCCGGTATGCCCGGGAGAATCGCATCCCCTATTTCGGGATCTGTCTCGGGATGCAGATGGCCGTGGTGGAATACGCCCGGAACATCTGCGGCATGGACAAAGCCAACAGCACGGAATTTGATCAGGACACCCGGCATCCCGTCATTGACCTGCTGCCGGAGCAGAAACACCTGACAGAAAAAGGGGCAACGATGCGGCTGGGGGCCTATGCCTGCGTTCTGGACAAGGACTCTTTTGCCTATGCAGCCTACGAACAGGAAGAAATCAGTGAGCGGCACCGGCATCGTTATGAATTCAATAACGATTTCAAGGAGTCGCTGACCAGCAAGGGATTACGGATCACCGGCGCCTCCCCGGACGGCCGCCTGGCGGAAATCGTGGAACTCAAGGATCACCCATGGTTTCTCGGCTGTCAGTTTCACCCCGAATTCAAATCCCGACCGACAAACCCCCATCCCCTGTTCAGCCGGTTCATCGAGGCGTCCCTGAAGCAGCGATCAGCGGCCTGCTGAACCACAACCCCGTCATCCAACCCCGGATCACAGGGTTGTTTGTGCTGAAGATTGATAATCGTAAGCCATTATTGCATTGACACTTAAAATCGGTCTGTTTATACTCGCACCTGAAAAAGCAATGCCTTATCAACTTCCACGCGGAAAGACGAAGGGGTTGGGCTTATGAACAGAAACGGCATAAAAGGCCATCTGCTTGTTCTTATTGTTTGCCTTTCGGCTCTCCTATCGATCGAGGCCTGGGCGTATGACCCATACCTGACATCTTCACCATTACTTACGAATCAAGAACTTGATAACCTCCTTGCGCCGATTGCCCTTTACCCCGATCCTCTGCTGGCCCAGATACTGCCGGCTTC
>JAPLJM010000368.1 GCA_026388595.1 Deltaproteobacteria bacterium | reverse complement strand
GCGCCTAATTTCCGCAGAAAGGCCGAGCGGGGCGAATTGAAACTGCTGGAAACCATCTGACCGGGATTGCTGCTGGGACTCCAGGCTGGGGTCCATAACCTGCCCTTCATCCCCGTCTTCGGTTTTCTGGGATCTGATTATCTCAGCATCCGGCCGGACCTGAAAATGGTCAAGGATCCCTATACGGGGGTAGAATACGTCGTTGTTCCCCCGATCATGCCCGATTGGGCCGTCATCCATGCGACCAAAGGCGACCGGAGCGGCGGCATCACAACGTTAAGCACCCGGAATGACCGCCTGCTGGCGATGGCATCGCGAAAAACCATTGCCGTCATCGAAGAACTGGTCGAACCGGATCAGGTCCTTCCCGGCCTGCACGAAGTCTATATCGCCCCGGTCCATATCGATGCCGTCGTCCTGGCTCCCGGCGGGGCGCACCCGACCGGCTGCCCGGGTCGCTACGACATCGACGCATCTCACATGGCGGTCTACGTGGCCGCTGCAAAAGACGAGGCATCCTTTCAGCAATATCTGGAAGCCTATATCCTTGCACCCAGGGACCACAATGAATATTTAAAGAATGTGGGGTTCAAAGCGAATGGAAAATAAGCCTGTCCATCCTTCAGAGCGGATGATCGGCGCCATCGCCCGACTGCTGAAAAACGGCGAATGCGTCGCCACAGGCACCCTGTCGCCCATTCCGGCGGCGGGCTGTTTTCTGGCCAAATACACCCATGCGCCGGACCTGGAGCTGCTCATCTATGGAGACCCGGAAAACCGCCTGTCAGAGGGGTTTCACGAGCTCTTCGGCCTGGCCCAACAGGGAAAAATCGACGTCTTTTTTCTATCAGGCATTCAAATCGATCAGCGGGGCAACATCAACCTTTCCGTTCTCGGCGATTACCGGCAACCGAGACTGAGGCTCCCCGGCGGCGCCGGTTCCTCCATGCTCTATGCCATGAGCGGACGGACCATTCTGTTTACAAATAACCACACCCGGAAGCTGTTTGTCCCCAAAGTGGATTTTATCAATGCCACCGGCTTTGACGATACGGGGATGACCCCCTGGCGCAGAGGCGGCCTGAGTCATGTGGTGACGCCGCTGTGCGTCATGGCTTTTGACCGGAGCCGCAAGCAGATCATCCTGGACTACGTCTTCCCGGGCATAACCGTCGACAAGGTTGCGGAGAATACCGGGTTTGATCTTGTCGTCGAGGGGAGAGACGTCCCCACCCTGGATCCGTTGAGCACGGATGATCTGGCCATCCTCCGGGGGCCGGTGCAGGCCAAAATGAGACAGACCTACCCGCTCTTTGCCCGGACGATCTGGGGCGGTTAATGCATTTTAGTCGTGAACTTGGGGTGTAATCTTTGTGATCTTATTTCTCGTTGCCTTTTTCATTCTCTACGGCAGTCTTCATTTTTACGCTTTCAGCAAAATCAAAGGGGCCTTTCCTCTGACATCGGCCGTCCAGGCGGGCCTGATCATCCTGATGGTGTTCATGATCCTGGCCCCGATTATGGTCCGGATGGCGGAGCGTTACGGCTATGAATCCGCTGCCTGCCTTTTGTCCTATATCGGATATATCTGGATGGGCATTCTGATGCTCTTCTTTACGGTGTCCATCCTGTTTGACCTTTACAGACTGCTCATTTACATCGCCGGCCAGACGACCCACAGCAATCTATCCGCTTTGGTCCCGCCGCACCTCTATCTGTTTGTCATCCCGCTGGTCGTCTCCCTGTCCCTGAATGCCTATGGCTACTTCGAGGCCAAAAACATTCATGCCGAACGGATCGCCATCGAAACCTCCAAAATCCCCGCGGAGATCGGCAGGATCAGAATCGTCCAGATTTCTGACGTCCATATCGGCATGATTGTCCGGGGAAAACGGCTTGAAAAGATCATGGAAGCCGTCAAACAGGCCGAACCGGATATTCTTGTTTCCACAGGGGATCTGCTGGACGGCCAGATCGATAATCTGATGTCATCCGCCGAGCTGTTCGGCAATATCCGGCCCAAATACGGAAAGTTCGCCGTCACCGGAAACCATGAATTTTTCGCCGGAATCGAGCAGGCGCTTGTATTTCACCGGCAGGCGGGATTTCTGGTGCTGCGCGGGGAAGCCCTGACTCTGGCGGGTTTGATCAGCATCGCCGGCGTGGATGATCCAGTGGGGGACCGTTTTGGCATTTATAAAAATGTCCCTGAAAAAAAGCTGCTTGCAAAGCTTCCCCAAGAGACGTTCACGCTGCTCCTAAAACATAGACCGATCATTGACGCGGAAAGCCTGGGGCTTTTCGATCTTCAGCTCTCCGGGCATACTCACCGGGGACAGATTTATCCGTTCAGCTTGATCACAAAACTCGTTTTCCCATATCATTCCGGATATTTTCAGCTCGCGAAGGATTCCCGCTTGTATGTGAGCCGGGGCGCCGGGACCTGGGGGCCGCCGGTCCGGTTTCTTTCACCCCCAGAAGTGACGGTGATCGACCTGATTCATAAAAAAATGTAGAAGGGGTTTATATGAACCGCAGGGACTTCTTGAAATCCGCCATCATAACCGGTGCGGCCATCGGTATACCCGTAGGGCTCGATCCGATTCTGACTGCCCTCCAGGCCGCGGAGAGAGCGGATCTGACCGTGGCCCGGGGAACGCCACCGGCCAGAATCACCCGGGCAGCCATTGACGGTCTGGGTGGCATGAAAAGATTCGTTTCCCGGGGCGACGTGGTGGTTGTCAAACCCAATATCGGCTGGGACCGGACGCCGGAATACGCCGCCAACACCAATCCCGAGGTGGTCGCTGCCGTTGTCCGGCTCTGTTTTGAAGCAGGTGCGAAAAAAGTCAAGGTTTTCGATCATCCCGTCAGCGATCCGCGGCGGACCTACAAACAGAGCGGTATAGCCGATGCGGCTGCCGCGGCTGGCGCCACTGTTACCTTTATGGACGACCGGAAGTTCAAGGATATGCGGATCAACGGCCAGACACTGAAATCGTGGCCCTTATACACGGAGATTTTTGAGGCGGATAAAGTCATTAATATCCCCATCGCCAAGACCCACGGAACTTCCAAATTGACCCTGGGGATGAAAAACTGGATGGGGGTGATGGGCGGCCAGCGGGGACGAATTCACCAGCGTATCGATGAAAGCCTGGTGGATTTGGCCATGCTTATCAGGCCCGCTTTGACGATTCTTGACGCAGTGCGAATCCTGACGGATAACGGACCCCAGGGAGGAGATCTCGCTGATGTGAAGCAGCTCAACATGGTCATCGCCGGCACGGACGCCGTGGCGGTTGACGCCTACGGCGCCACCCTCTTCGGCATGAAACCGGCAGATCTGGGCTATGTCCGCATCGGCCACCAGTTCCGGCTGGGCAGCATGGACCTGGCAAAAATGAAAATAAAGAAAATAAACCCGTAGAGGGCCTTGCATAACCGGTGAAAAATGGTTCGCAAGCGGCGAATCAAAAGTTTTTCGCCTTTCCAGTGCTGAAGCTAAAAGCTTGTTTATAATTACAAGATGATATGAACAGATCTGAAGCGAAAAAGATTTTTGAGCGGCGGCGAAGCCATTTTTCAAAGGTCTCGATTTGAAATGCTGACAAACATCCGACGCCTGACACAGGCCATTTTCCTGCTGATTTTTCTCTGGCTCTTTCTGCAGACGGAGTCCCGGGGGGCCAATGAACTGGGCTATCCGGTGAAGATTTTCCTTGAAGCCGATCCGCTCATTTATATCACGACGGTGCTGTCCGCCCGCCAGTTTTATGCGCCTTTCCTGCTCGCCTTCATCGTTCTCCTGATGACGGTCCTGCTGGGCCGGGTCTTCTGCGGCTGGATCTGCCCGCTGGGAACCCTGCACAATATGGCCGGCTCCCTGAAAAAAAAGCGTCTGTCCGCGAAACCCTATAATCTGTATCACTGGAAATACATCCTCCTGATCTTCCTGCTGATTTCATCGGCTTTTACGCTCCAGCTTTCCGGCCTTCTGGACCCCCTCGCCCTGCTGATCCGGTCTTTTTCGCTGGCCCTTTACCCGCTGATCCAGTATGCCACGGCCAGCGTCTTTGACACCGTCTATGCCTGGCACTTCCCTTTCATCACAGATCTTTCCGAATTTGTTTACGGCCTGCTGAAAAAGATTCTTCTTTCCTTTCAGCAGCCCTTTTTTAATCAGGCGTTTTTTACCGGACTTGTGTTTTTCGGGATTCTGGCCCTGAATCTGCTGGAAAAACGCTTCTGGTGCAGATACCTCTGCCCGCTTGGCGCCCTGCTCGGCCTTTGTTCCCGATACGCCATACTGAACCGCTCCGTGAGCGAAGGCTGCGACGGCTGCGGCGTCTGTCGCCTTGCATGCCAGGGCGGCGCCGCACCGGATCTCAAGGAAAAGTGGCGGAAGTCGGAATGCATGGCCTGCATGAACTGCGATGACCTGTGTCCCAAGAATGCGGTTCGCTTCGGATTTACCAGAAAACCCACCGGAGCAGACCTTGATCTGGGGAAGCGTCGGATCATCGGCTCCATCTTTGCCGGCGTGATCGCCGTTCCCCTGCTGAGGATTTCGCCCTTGAAGAAGGCCGGCGCTTCCGAACCAAAGCTGATCCGTCCGCCGGGCTCTCTGGATGAAAAGGAGTTTTTAAAACGGTGCATCAAATGCGGAGAGTGCATGAAGGTCTGTATCACCAATGGCTTGCAGCCCGCCCTGCTGGAAGCGGACCTGGAGGGCATCTGGTCGCCCGTCTTGATCCCCCGGATCGGCTATTGCGAATATCGCTGCACCCTCTGCGGCCAGGTCTGTCCGACCGGCGCGATCAGGAAGCTTGCCGTGGAAGAAAAGGCAAAGGTCCGGATCGGTCTTGCCATGATCGACAAGGGCCGCTGCCTCCCCTTCGCCCATGCGACACCCTGTATCGTCTGTGAAGAAGTCTGCCCCACCCCGAAAAAAGCGATCTGGTTCGAAACGCTGCGGGTCAAAAACCGGGCCGGTCAGGAGTTGATCCTCAAGCAGCCCCATGTGGATCTGGAACTCTGTATCGGCTGCGGCATCTGTGAAACCAAATGCCCCGTCCTCGGCCAGCCCGCCATCACCGTAACCAGCATCGGCGAATCCCGGTCGAAGGACAACCAGCTCCTTCTGCCCTGAAGGAGCTGGACGAATCGAGAAAAACCGGCCTACTCGATTCAATTCAATCAATTCAATACAAAAACCGATTGAGAGCTTTGCACAACTCCCTTTTTTGTCATTCCGGCAAAAGCCGAAATCCAGAAAGGACTTGATAATACTGGATACCAGTTTACGCCGGCATGATGAAAGTAGTGGATTTATCGGGTTCTGCAAAGCTCTCGGGTTTATGATTTCTCTTGACTTTGTTTATAATAGCAAAGTACGTTGCTGCACGATATATAACCTTACATCCGGATTCACTGGTTCACAGGCA
>JAPLJM010000280.1 GCA_026388595.1 Deltaproteobacteria bacterium | reverse complement strand
CTTCCCTGTCCTTTTTTGTGTGCCATGCTATCCTCCGCTTACACCGATATTTCCTTGATCTTCATGCTCGTCAACTGCTGGCGATGCCCGGTCTTTTTCTTGTATCCCTTGCGGCGCTTCATTCTGAAGACGTTGAGTTTTGCCCCTTTGGTCTGTTCCAGAATTTCGCCAACCACCTTTGCGCCCTCGACGATGGGCGCGCCGATCCGGATATCTTCTTCGTTGACGACCATCAGAACCTGATCGAAAACAACTTCATCGCCCTGATTACCGGCGAGCTTCTCAACGGCCAGCACCTCTCCCGGAGAGACCCGGTGCTGCTTTCCGCCTGTTTTAATGACTGCATACATGATAAATTCCTCATTGAAAAATTTTGAACGGCTCTTATACCGAAATATCAAAGTGTTTGTCAATATAATTTACAACATTTTTTTCGTTTAGTAAAAATAGGTTTCCCGCTTGATGATGCGCACGCCCCGCGCCATTTCCTCATCAAAGCCGCAAACCTTTGTCAGAATATCCGCAGGCCGGACCATTCCTGCCGGTTCGCAGGCGACTCGGAGTTCGATCCGGCGCCGATCCTGATCGAGACGGACGTCCAGAACCAGTGGGCGGATGTTCTTCACGACCCTTTTTTCCTTTACTTCCCGGATGATTGTGAATGCTTCAGACGCAAGGAATTGATCCAGTTTCGCGTTGATCACCACATCCTTGTCCGGACCGGCCGCGTCCGGAAGGCGGAGGTCATATTGAAATCCACAAATTTCCTCCGAAAGAGAGGGTTGGCGAAGGGATATCTCCCGGAGGCCTTTAATTTCAATGCCTTCCGGTAAAAAGGCATTTATCCGATGGATCATGGTGTCGCCGGACAGGTCATTTTTAATTTGAATATCCGCGTATTCCCCCATGCTTTCCATCCCCACAGCCGTGGCGAAAGCGAAAGAGATCTTCGGATGGGGATGAAACCCTTCGGAATAAACAAAATTCAGACCGCTTTGGTGAATCGCACGGATCAGCGCTGCAGACAGTTCCAGGTGGGACAAAAAGCGTGCGGCGCCCAGTTTGGTAAATTGAATCCGTATACGCTTCTCCGGTGCAGGCTGTTGCAGTCTTTCACCGGCGCCGATCGAGGCGGAAGCGGCCGTCACCCCATGGGCCAGAACGGCTTGATTCCCTTGAGAGCTTGACCTGTCCGGCGAAGCGTTGTCTGTCGGGGCGGAACCATTCATCGAAAGGGACGGAACTTCTGCGGCACTGATCGGTTTGATGTGTTGATGGTCGCAGACGCCGCATTGATGGCATTGGTCGGTACGGCAGTCGGTGGTCAATTCACCCTGTTCCGACTTCAGCCATTCCCGTATAAGGAAATCCTTGCCGAGCCCGCAGTCAATCTGATCCCAGGCAAAGATGTCCGTGAGGCGCCGCTCCCGGAGCTCCCTTTCCGGGTGGATCGCCAGATCGGCCATGGCCTTCTCCCAGAGATCGAAGCGGAAATAGTCGGACCAGCCGTCAAAACGGCACCCAGCCTGAAAAGCCCGTTCAATGAGCAGGCCGATTTTCTCATCGCCCCGGGAGACGAGGCCCTCCAGCAGGCTCATCCGGGC
>JAPLJM010000131.1 GCA_026388595.1 Deltaproteobacteria bacterium | reverse complement strand
TGTGACGGAGATATTGTTCTGTTCCGGTTTAATGTATAAAAAAAGTGGTGGATGGTAAAGGAGGAACCTCGGGAAACCACCCACCACAATATGTCAACTGAAAAGGATTCAAACGCCCCTCTTCAGGTTGCCTTCAAGGGGCGTCGGTGGATGGAAAGGAGGGAACTGAAACCACCCACCGACTTAAATAAAAAACGCAAATAATCTATCGAACAACAACACAAACTCAATCGGGCAGAAAAAAACTTGCACTCTGATCCGGCTTTAATGCTCCTTTCTCTGCTTCCGTCTTGTTTACGTCTTCTCTGGTTAACGCTTCATTGCTTTCAAGGTCGCTTGTGGATACAAAAAAATCGTATTCGTTGATCTGATCCGTTTGTCTTGCTTTTTCCTCTTCCGTTAGCGCTTGCGCTGATTTATGCCCACCCAACGTCGTCATCCAAAGACTGATCTTACTCGCTCTATCTTCTATTTTGTAGGATGTGTACGCAATATCGATGCCAATGATCATAACATATGCGCATGCAACCTCAAATAACACTATAAATAATTGATTTAACTTATTATTGTATTTTATTTTGTCAGTGTGAAGATTAGGCGGAGTGCACGTCAGAGCAATCACTGGAATGATACCTGTTCATAAATTGCACAGTTAAAAGCGGTAAATCACATCAATTCAACACCAGACGAAGAATCACACGCTGTGCCTTCTATGCACAGGGCGTGCGATTATCGCTCATCATTTTTTCTATTGGGTTGAAGCATTGATTTTATTGAGTTCGCGGATAAACTTATAACGGGAAATATTTAGTATTTTTGCTGCCTTGGATTTATTACGACCAGCCAGATCCAATGCATTTTCCAGGATGGCATTCTTGATCTCCCGTGTCATTCTGCCTATCTCCCGCTCATAATCCATGCCGTCAGAAGTAAAGGCAGGTATCCATTGCTTTATGGATATCTTTGCTCTTGCCTGATCAATTGTCGCTTTCATTTCTGCAGGAAGGTTATCCGCTGTGATACTTTTCCCGGAATGCTTCAGAAGCATGACGCGTTCAATAATGTTCTTCAATTCTCTGACATTGCCCGGCCAGGTATATTTCTTTAAAATCAGTTCCGCATCCCCGCTGAACCCATTGACTTTTTTCATGAACTTCTTGTTGAATTCATCTACATAATACCGGGCCAGCAGAAGGATATCATCCGCTCTTTCCCGCAGGGAGGGAATCACAATGGGGACAACACTAATCCGGTAAAAAAGATCCTCCCGAAATGTCCCTTCGGCAACCATCCGGGTGAGATCCTTATTGCTGGAGAAGATAAACCGCACATCGATGGGAATATTTTCCGTACCGCCCAGCCTGCGAACATGACCGTCTTCAAGCATTCTCAAAAATTTGGCCTGCAGGTGAATGCTCATGTCTCCGATTTCATCCAGAAGCAGTGTCCCCCCGCTGGCGTACTCCAACAGTCCGATCTTTCTTTTTCTTGCGTCTGTAAAAGCACCGGCCTCATAACCGAAGAGTTCACTCTCCAGCAGGGTTCCCGGAATCGCGGCACAGTTCACATCAACGAAGGGCTTTGCACGCCGGTTGCTCTGCCGATGAATGGCCCGGGCAATGAGTTCTTTTCCCGTCCCGCTTTCACCTTGAACCAATACATTTGTGTTATGGCTGGCAACATCTTCAATCATGTGGAATATCTCAATCATTTTAGTAGATTGACCAAGTATATCATGGAACCCCAGGAGAATGTCCTCTCGCTTTTTGAGCTTTTCCACTTCCGTCTTGAGGCTTTTCGCCTCAAGGGAAAGGAGAGAGTGCATGATTGCATTGTCGTAGGCCGTTACGGCATTCTTCGCGAGAACATCCAGAATTTTGATGTGATCCGAAAGATAAGCGCCGGACTTTTTCGCCAGATACAGGGCGCCCTTGAACTTGTCCTTGATGTTCAGAGGAATGGCGATTTCCGACGGATAACCCGGAAACAGGGGCAACAGAGGCGACGTTCCCGACAATGCGTCCCTGACCACATGGGCATTTTCTTCAACGGCTCGCGCAATAATGCTCTGTCGTACTTTATGGTCGCCTGCGGCTTTATCGCCAATGAAGACTTTCTCTCCATCATAGATGAAACAGCGGTCTTTCGCCACATCCAGAAAATAGATGGTTACCCTGTCTGCCGAAGCAATTTCCAGGGAGCTTTTCGAAAGTATCTCCAGGATGCGATTGTCCAGCATATAGCTTAAGTTCATTTCCGAAACGGCCTGCTGGAGAATCATCAATTGCCTGATCTTCTCCGCATTGGCTTCGAAGAGTCTGGCATTATCAATCATGATGCTGATCTGTCTGGCAAAAGCTTGAAAAAGGCTGATCTGCTCCGGATGAAATTTTGTTTCCTGCTGCCACCAGGCGGCCAGTGTGCCGATGACGTTCTCTCCCGCTATCAG
>JAPLJM010000196.1 GCA_026388595.1 Deltaproteobacteria bacterium | reverse complement strand
CTGAAACTGCTGGTTAATATAGTTAATCGTAATGCCCTGGAGCAGTTTCTTTTCCGGATAAAAGATTTTGAAGTTATAGATGCCGTTTTTGCCGCGATACCAGATCTGATTCTGTTTGAAACTTCCCAGCTCCCGCTGTTTCTGCACCTCAACCTTGAGAATGTGGTCCGCCTTCTGATTGGTGAAAGGGGTGATGAACTCACTGAACAGGAAGGCAAGAATGCAGATGATCCCGGCCAGAAGGATCAACGGCAATGATGTCCGGTAGAGGCTGATCCCGTTGGCTTTCATGGCCACGATCTCGCTGTTCTTGGACATGACGCCAAAGGTGATCAAGGCAGAAAGCAGGACGGCGGCGGGCATGGTCAGAGAAATGATCATGGGAATGTTGAACAGAAAAAAAGAGGCCATCTGTAACGGTGTGGCGCTGTTGCTCAGAAACATTTTGATTTTTTCAAAAAAGTCGATAATCAGATAGAGGCCCACGAAGCACAGCACCATGAACAAGAATAACCTTATGAATTCCCTTGAGATATAACGATCCAGGATTTTCATGGCCCATCGCCCTCGCGTTTTTGTTGTTGCCGGTGGAACAGGCCATGGAAGGATGGAAAATTCCAGGTCATTTCTCTTGCCGTCAAAATAAAGAGAATAATACCCGCCAGGCCGAACACCAGGTTGGGCACCCAGGTTCCAACCGGAGGGCTGACTTTACCCGTTTGCACCAAGGCTTCCCCGCCCAATTGCAGCATGTAATAGAGCGCCACGATCATGGCGCCCATGGAAATGCCGCGTGATTTAACGGACCGGTGCGCCCGGATGCCAAGCGGAAGGCCTAAGACACCAAAGATAAGGCAAGACATGGGAATGGACAGCTTTTTATTCAGTTCGATGGCCACCTCCCGCAGGAACTGCTTTTCCAGCCCCGTTTTCTGAAGTTTTTCCTGAAGTTCCAATACGGTCATCTCACCGCTGGATTTTTCCTTGAGTTTATTTTCATCAAAGAGAGCCGATCCAATATCCAGGTTGACGTCATAAGTGCTGAAATCCATTTTTCGATAATTTTTCAGGCCGGTGTCGACGGTATGGGTACTCCCGCTTTCCAGGCGCATCGTCACCGTGAGCGCCTTCGGATCCGAGATCAGATATGCTTTTTTCGCGATAATGGTGCTGGGTTCCTCCGTCAGGCGGGTGTCGGAGATGAGGACACCCGCCATATAGGCGCCGTCCAAAGGAATGGTTTCCGCATAAATCAGGAGCCCCTTAAAGTCGTCGATGAAGACCTTCTCGCGGATGCCGATACTGGCCTGTTTTTTCGACACATTGTACAGGTGATGCTTGGTGGCGTAATTGCCCTGAGGGACTAAAAAGAGGGTGATCACGGCGGTCATGGTGAAGGCAATCAGAGAGGCCACGGCGATGGGCTGGGAAAGTTGGTACATGCTGATCCCGGAAGCCTTCATCACGGTGATTTCATTGTCTCCGGAAAGTCGTCCCAATCCGATCAGGATAGCCACCAGCAGGGAAATGGGAATGGTGAACATCAGAAAAGAGGGCATCAGCAGAATGATAAATTTCGCGATGTCAATGAAACCAATGCCTTTATTGACCATCAAGTCCATCAGTTGCAGAATCCGGCCCATGAGCAGGACGAAGGTCAGCACAAAGAGAATCATGATGAAAGGGATGGCTATTTCCCGGAGGATGTAGAGATTAATGGTTTTTCGCATTTGGTTACAGCTTCATTTTGTCGAATCGAAATACATAGGCGAGAATCAACCCGGTTAGATAGGTCAGCCCCCAGGCCCAGAGAACATCCGAGGCGAAATGTCCTCCCTGCGCCATCCTGCCGACACCCATGAAGGTTCCGTATGAAAGACCCAGCAATAGAAAGAACCATGCCCATTTTGGGGACTGCTTTCTCAGGAAGAAAAATGGTGCAAAAAGAAAATACCCCACGGCGGCATGGCCGGAGGGGAAGGACTTATCCTTTCCGGGTGCCCCCCGTTCCCACACGGGCAGGTATTTCTCTGCCCCGCCGAAGTTTTTCACCTCCACCGGCCGGGGACGCCCCCAGTGGTCCTTGAAGACGGTATTGACGACCAGCCCCGGTCCGATAATCAGATAAACCAACAGAAACAGGCCGATTTTACGGTAAGATGCAATCTTGCGGAACAGGAAGCTGAAAACGAAGACAACAAACCCGTACAGGGCGAGCATCAGGGGCGGGACATTGCCGTAATTGTAAAGGTCGATCCAGGGACGGGCGTTTTTCCAGGGCCAGCCTTCGATGGGTGAGTAAAAACGTCTTGCCAAAAGCAGGTCGGCATTGGTTGCCCAAAAGATGAACGTTAAGACCAACAGGATGGCGATGGGAAGCGCGAAATCCATTAAAAAATATTTTGTTTTTTGCACGGCCATTTTTCAGTTTGCCTTTGCTCTGG
>JAPLJM010000231.1 GCA_026388595.1 Deltaproteobacteria bacterium | reverse complement strand
CGCTGCCTCCAGAAGATACTCTTTGTTTGCAATGGGGCTCATCAGCAACACCGCTTCCACGTCGCCTGTCTGCAATAGGTTATTCAGGCCGTTGAGACAGCGGTCGTCCTGGTGATTGCGGCCGGGCGTATCCACGAGGATCACATCTTTCCCGGAAAAATCGGTCAGCGCTTTCAGAAAAACATCTTTCTCGGCAGCGACGTGGACGGGAAGCCCCATAATCTTCCCATAAACCTTCAATTGCTCCGCGGCTGCAATTCTGTAAGTGTCCGTCGTGATCAGGCCGACCTTCATTTTTTTCTCAAGGCTGTAATGCGCGGCAAGCTTCGCCAGGGTGGTTGTTTTACCGATGCCGGTGGGACCGATGAATGCCTTGATGCGCCTTTCTTTCCGGCCATCCACCGCCAGGGACCGAGCGATCAGTTTTTCCGCAATCAGGCTGCATTTCTCATCGGTGTCCCTGTCCTCACAGGGGTAGCCCCCCTTAATGCCCTCGATCAGCCTGACGGCCATGGGATGGGAGATACCGCCGGAAATCAGCCTGATGAAGAGATCCTGCAGGTGATTCGGGTTTGACGCAGATCCTTTATCCAGCAAGAGACTCATGGTTTCCATCAGATCCGGGAGGTTGCAGGGATAAGAGAATCTTCGCGTCAGGAGATCGATGCTGGATTTAAGCCCCTGGATTTCTTTTGCCATTCGGGACAGAGGGGCGTCCGAGGCAGGGGGCGCCGGGGGGGCGGCCGGCGCGGGGCGCTCCGCAACGACATCACGGGCGGCCAGCACCTCGATCAGGGGAGGGTCACCCGCGATTTGCTTGGTCGAAAGAATGATCGCATCGGGACCGAGATCCCGTCTGATCCTGGTCAACGCCTCCTGCATATTTTTTGTCTCATAGCGTTTGATTTGCATATCAGACTTCCACCATTCCCAATGAGGTTATATTGGTATCCGCTGTTATTTCATTGTGGGCCAGGACGACGATGTTGGGAAAAAACCGCTCCATAATTTTTCTCAGATGAATCCTTGTGTTGGCGGAACTGAGCACAATGGGCGGCAGGCCCTTGGCTGTAAAATTCCCCATCAGCTGGTTCGCGGCCTCAATGAATTTTCTGACGACCCCGGGATCGGGAGAAACAAATGATTCATGTTCCGTATGCTGAACGGAGCGGCTGATGACCTCTTCGATCTCCGGGGAAACCATGATCACATGGATGGTACGATCCCGGTCCTGATACTGCCGGGTGATGGTCCGGGCAAGCGCCTGTCTGACATAGCCTGTCAAGATATCGACGTTCTTCGTCATCGGCAGATAATCGGCCAGTGTCTCGATAATCAGCAGCATGTCGCGAATGGAGACCCTTTCCTTCAGCAAACGCTGCAACACCTTCTGAAGCGTTCCCAGCGGAATCACCTTGGGCACCAGATCGTCCACGATTTTCGGGTAGCTCTGGGCCAGGCTGTCCACAATGGCCTGGACCTCCTGGCGGCCCAGCAGCTCATCCACATGGGATTTGACGATTTCCGTAATGTGCGTCGTCACAACCGTTGCCGCATCGACGACGATGATGCCTTTTGCCTGGACGTTCTCCGTTTCCTTTTCCGGAATCCAGACGGCCGGAAGACCGAATGCCGGCTCTCTCGTGGGAATGCCCGCAATTTTGACGCCGGACTCTTCGGGGACAATGGCCAGTCCATGATCGGGAATCAACTCCCCACGGGCAACCTCGGTTCCTTTCATCAGGAAGGAATACTCGTTCGGTTTGAGCTGGAGATTATCCCGAATGTGGACGGCCGGCATGATAAAACCCATTTCACCGGCCAGCTGCTTTCGCAGGGTTTTGATCCTGTGCAGGAGTTCGCCGCCCTGGGAGGTGTCCACCAGGGATATCAAGCCATAGCCGACTTCAAGGCCAAGCGGATCCAGGGGAATGAGCAGGGTCTCCGATGTATCCGTGACGGGGGCGGGGACGCTTTCCTTTGCTTCCTCAGCCTTTTCTCCTGCCTGAAAGATTTTGTAGGCGAGGAAGGACATGAAGGCGGCGACCGTAATGAAGGCGACCTTCGGCATGCCCGGGATTAAAGCAAAGGTAAAGAGCATAATCGCCGAGAGGGCAATCGCCTTCGGCTGCGTAAAGAGTTGCTTTTTCATCTCTTCGCCCAGCTCGGCCGATGCCGTTGTCCGGGTTACCAGCATACCTGCGGCCGTGGAAACGATCAGCGCCGGGATTTGCGTCACCAAACCGTCACCGACCGTCAGAAGAGTATACGTCCGGGCGGCGTCAACCAAGGGCATTCCCTGCTGCATGACGCCGATGATCAGACCGCCGATGATGTTGACCAGAACGATGATGATCCCGGCGATGGCGTCGCCCCGGACAAATTTGCTGGCACCGTCCATGGCGCCGTAAAAGTTCGCTTCATTTTCAATTTCACGCCTGCGTTTGCGCGCTTCCGTGTCGGAAATCATGCCGGTGTTCAGGTCTGCATCAATGCTCATCTGCTTGCCGGGCATTGCATCCAGTGTAAATCGCGCGGCGACTTCCGCAATCCGGGTGGCGCCTTTGGTAATGACGACAAAATTGATCAATACCAGAACGCTGAAAACAATCATTCCAGCGACATAATTGCCGCCGACCACGAAGGTTCCAAAGGCCTTGATGACCTGACCGGCGGCCCCTGTCCCCTCGCTTCCATGCAGCAGGATCAAGCGGGTCGATGCCACGTTAAGGGACAATCTCAGGAGCGTGACCGTCAGCAGCACAGAGGGAAATGCCGAAAAATCAAGTGGTTTCAATACATACATGGACATCAGCAGAATGATGATAGAAATGGTGATGCTGAATGAAAGGAGAATGTCCAGCATGATGGTCGGCAGGGGCACCATCATGACGAGCAGGATGCCGATGACGCCCATGGCCAGCATGGCGCTGCTGCTTTGTGTCATTTCGGAGAAGATGTTTTTTGCGGCGACGGTATCGGCCATTATGAAAA
>JAPLJM010000146.1 GCA_026388595.1 Deltaproteobacteria bacterium | reverse complement strand
ATCATAGAAAATGCTGACAGATGAACAATTGGGAAAATACGCTGAGGTTCTGTTGTGGGGCTTGAAGACGGCCCGCAAGGAAAAGTTCAAAAAAAATGATGTGATCCTGGTCCAGTACGATCCGGCTGCCGTCAAACTGGCGGAAATACTTTATGAAAGAATCATCGATGGCGGGATGCATCCGGTGCAGCGCATGGGACTGACGGTGGACATGGAGCGCCGCTTTTATGAGAAGGCCAATGGCCGGCAGATTGTCTTCCGGGCGCCCGGTGACAAGGAACTCATCGAACATCTGAACGGCAGGATTTTTCTGCGGGCGCCCGATTCGCTTACCCATCTGAAGGACATCGATTCGAAAAAAATCGGGAAGTTTCTGATTTCGCGAAAACCCCTCCGGGAGATCATGGACCGTCGTGAGGAAAAAGGGCTGTATAGCTGGACACTCTGTACACTGCCCACGCCGGAGCTTGCCCGTCAGGCGAAAGCGACAGGCAGGTCCTATACGGCTCAGATCGTCAAGGCCTGCTATCTGGATCAGGTCAACCCTGTCCGGGAATGGGAGCAGATTTACAGAACCGTCGGCGGGATCAAAAAATGGCTCAACAGCCTGAACGTCAAGTATTTTCACATCGAGTCGCAAAACGTCGATTTGAAGATAACGCCCGGAAAGCAGCGAAGATGGGTGGGAATCTCCGGACACAATATTCCCAGTTTTGAAATTTTCCTGTCTCCCGACTGGCGGGGGACGGAAGGCGTTTACCATGCCAATCTGCCGTCATTCCGCAGCGGGAATTATATCGAGGGCGTGCGTCTGACCTTTGAAAAAGGCGTCGCAGTCAGGATTCAGGCAGCGGTCGGCGAAGATTTTACGGTCAAGCAGTTAACGATGGATCGGGGGGCCGGGCGCGTCGGTGAGTTTTCCTTGACGGATAAGCGATTTTCCCGGATTGACCGCTTTATGGCGGATACCCTTTTTGATGAGAATTTCGGCGGGGCCTATGGCAACTGCCATATTGCGCTGGGATCCTCCTACACGGACGCCTACGCCGGGAATCCCGCAGAAATGACGAAGGCATTGAGGACAAAGCTGGGATTTAATGATTCGGCGCTGCACTGGGATCTGGTCAATACGGAGCAGAAAACCATCACGGCCCACCTTTGGTCCGGCGAAAGATGCCTCGTCTATGACAACGGCCAGTTTCAGATATGATCGAAATATCTCTTTATGGTCCCAAATAAAGCAGGGCGGGCGACGTTGTACCCTTCATGCTTTTTCCTGAATTTTTTGATTTAAATGGGATAGAACAGGGTGGAAATTGAAAATGAAATAAGTCTTCGATTGGATTGACTTCACAGATTCATTATGTTAGAAGTATGGCTCGAAATGTGACATCCGAATTAGGGGGAAGCGACGTATTACTGATAAGTTGAACACTCTAAAATGGATTCATAAACGGAGGCTTTGCTTTCCCGCATTCTCAAGATGGGATATCGATCATGATGAGGACATCCTGCCTGATCAGGATTTTTTTAAGATCTCTCTCGATACAATCATCCTTTAATTTTTGGCGGATGCAGAATCTGGGTTTTGCCTTTGCGGTGATTCCCCTGATTAAATCCGTCAGCAAGGATGGACTTCATGCGTCGCAGATGCTGAGCCGCCATCTGAAATTGTTTAATAGCCATCCCTACTTAGCCGGACCGGTCTTGGGGGCGGTCGTTAAACTGGAAGAACAAACCCATGACGGCTTGGATGTTATCGACCTTAAACAAGCCCTGATGGGGCCCTATGCGGCCATGGGCGACGCTTTTTTCTGGGGTGCGTGGCGCCCTTTTTCGGTTATCGGCGCAGTCGTGCTGCTGATGGAGGGGCTGCTTTGGGCGCCCCTGGTCTTTCTGATGATGTATAACCCTGTCCCTTTTTATGTCCGCCTGAAAGGGTTCATCGAAGGATACCGCCGGGGCAGGCGTGGCATTGATTTTATTGGCGGGCTGAATCTACCGGATCTTGCAGGCAAGATCCGCTGGGCATCTGTCCTGCTGCTCGCAATATTGGCGATGCTGTTATCACAGCGTGCCGGGTATGCGTATGCGGTCGGTCCGGATCTCCTTCCGGGATTCCTTTTTTTAGGGGTTATTCTCATCTGTTTCTGGATGATCACAAGGGGAATCTCGGCCATGAAAATCTTATACGGAATGGTTGCCCTTTTTCTGTTGTTATCTTTCTAAAATGGAACAAATCAAAACTATTGAAATAAAAAATAAACTGGGCATGCAAGCACGCGTGGCAGCTAAGCTTGTCAAGGTGTCGACAAAGTTCAAATCCAGAATCTATTTTGAGAAAGACGGCCAAGAAGTGAACGGCAAAAGCCTGTTGGGGATCCTGACCCTCGCCTGCCCGTAGGGGAGTCGCCTCATTGTTCGTGCCGAGGGGATGGACGCGTCTGAGGCAATGGCTGCCCTGGGACAGTTGATTGAAAGCAAATTTGACGAAGAATAGCAAAGCCACAAACAATCTGAATCGATCATGGATACGCTGAAAAAAACTTTTGTTTTAAAGGGCACGGCTGTCTCTCCGGGGATGGTGATCGGGAA
>JAPLJM010000286.1 GCA_026388595.1 Deltaproteobacteria bacterium | reverse complement strand
GCGGCGATACGGACGGCGTCTTCCAACTGGAAAGCGCAGGCATGAAGGATATTCTGGTCAGCATGAAACCCGATTGCATTGAAGATGTCATCGCCCTGATCGCCCTTTACCGCCCGGGACCGATGAATATGGTTCCCGAGTTTATTTCACGGAAGCAGGGCAGGACCAAAATCGTCTATGAACTGCCTGAACTGGAAGCCATCCTGAAGGAAACCTACGGGGTGATCGTTTATCAGGAACAGGTGATGCAGATTGCCGGCGCCATTGGAAATTACACGATGGCAGAAGCCGATACGCTCCGGAAGGTGATGAGTAAGAAAAAAGCCGAAGAGATGGAGAAAGAGAAACCGAAATTTCTCTCAGGATCGAAAATAAAAAAGATCGCAGAGCAAAAGGCGAAAAAGATCTGGGACCAGATGGAGACCTTCGCACAGTACGGTTTCAACAAATCGCACAGTACGGCCTATGCCATGATCTCCTACCAGACGGCCTACCTGAAGGCGCATTATCCGGCGGAATTCATGGCCGCCCTGCTGACCAGTGAAAAAGACAATCGGGATAAAATCATCAAACATATTGCCGGGTGCAAGGATATGGGAATCTTTGTCCTGCCACCCGATATTAACGAATCTCAAAGGGATTTCAGCGTTTCCGGGGACCAGGTCCGTTTTGGCCTTTCGGCAGTCAAAAATGTGGGGATCGGCGCCATTGACACCGTTATCGAAGCCCGGGACCGTCTGGGGAAGTTCCGTTCTTTTGATCATTTCTGTGAGCATGTGGACCTCCGGAAGGTGAACAAAAGGGTCATCGAAAGCCTGATCAAATGCGGTGCTTTTGACGCTATGGGTTATAAGCGGCGGCCATTGATGTCATCCTATGAGGAAATCATCGAAATGGCGCAGCGTCGCCATCGGGAAAAAAGCAGCGGTCAGTCCAGCATTTTTGATCAATTCGAAAAGAAAGAAGGCACTGATCCGAACGTCTCTGAAAAGACCATGCTGCCTGATCTTCCGGAATGGGAACACAGGGAACTGCTTGCCTATGAAAAAGAAACGCTTGGCTTCTATATCACCGGCCATCCGCTATCCGGATTTGCTGCCCGGCTGGGAATGGTCGCCAATACGGATGCAGCGGCGATCCTCGAGAAAAAGGATAAGGAGGAGGTAAGCTTTGCGGGCGTGGTCAGCAATATTCGCGAGGTGACGACCAAAAAGAAGGATCTGATGGCCTATGTAACCATTGAAGATTTAAAAGGGTCGATCACAGTGATCTTTTTTGCCGATGTCTATCGCAAGGTCTATGATCTCCTGCATGGTGAGGAACCGGTACTGATCAAGGGTGTTCTTGACGTGGGTGAAGAGAGCATTAAAGTGATTGCATCTGAAGCCGTGCCACTTGCCGAGGCCCTGGATCGCCCTTTTCAGACGGCCAGCTTCCGCTTTGATACGAGTCGCCTGGCGGAACATGACCTGGAGGCGCTCCGGACCCTACTGAGAAGATGTCCAGGAAAGGCGGAAGGCTTTATCCACCTGCTGGATGATCAAAGTGAAACGGTGATCTATCTGGGTAAAAATATCCTGTTTGCACCCTCCGGACAGCTCAAGGAGGAAGCCGACCGGATTCTGGGCGACGACTCGACCCAGTTTATGTGAAAACATCAATAACTTTTTTCCTGTGGATGTCCCTTCTTTATGCAATATCTGGAAAGAACCTATCGTCATAATATCTTAAAGAACTACCTCATCTCCTATCAGGTAACTGTCCGAGAAACAGATCTATTCATCAGTTCAGACATTGATCTAAAACAGACTGCTCTTCATGCCGTGCATCGCCACCGGGCTCATTTGGAAGCCTATATTGCCGGCCATCCTGAATTTTTAAGCTCACTGACCCCCCTTAAAATGGACGATCTGGCGCCGGAAATTGTTCGGGAGATGCTGAAGGTTGCCCATTCGGCCGGTGTGGGACCTATGGCAGCCGTGGCCGGGGCCATGGCCCAATTTGTGGGTCGGGATCTCCTGTCACATACACCTAATGTAATTGTTGAGAATGGAGGCGATATATTCCTGAAATGTGAAGACAATATAAAAATCGGCATTTTTGCCGGAGAGTCCCCTTTGAGTAACAGGCTGGCCATCAGGGTCGGGCCTGAGGAGATGCCCATCGGCATTTGTACATCCTCGGCAACGGTCGGACCATCGCTCAGCCTTGGCAGGGCTGACGCCGTCTGTGTGAGATCAAGCTCCGCAGCGCTCGCCGATGCTGCGGCGACGGCTGTGGGAAACCGGGTCAAAACAAAAAAGGACATCAAGAAGGCGCTGGCTTTCGGCTCGCAGATCAAGGATGTGCTCGGCATACTGATTATTTTGGGAGATGAGCTGGGCGTCTGGGGGGAGATGGAACTGATTTAAGGGCGCTACATGCTTATTTAAGGTGACCTTGCTTGCGAACCATTTTTCACCGGCTGTGCAAATTACTGCTCAAGTCTTCTGATAATTCATCCAAAAATGCCAATAAGTTTACATAACATATCTTATACGACAT
>JAPLJM010000363.1 GCA_026388595.1 Deltaproteobacteria bacterium | reverse complement strand
AGGATGGCATTGGCGCCAAGCAGGCCTTTATTGGCCGTTCCATCCATTTGGATCATGGCATTATCGATATCTCTCTGGTTCAGGCAATCCATCCCGATGATTTCCGGCCCGATTTTATCGACCACATTGCCGACCGCCTTTTCCACGCCCTTTCCGAGATAGCGCTTTTTGTCGCCGTCCCTGAGTTCGAGCATTTCATGTTCACCGGTGGAAGCGCCGGAGGGAACGGCCGCCCGGCCTGTGATTCCGGAGACCAGGGTTACTTCGGTTTCGATGGTGGGATTGCCCCTTGAATCGAGTATTTCTCTGGCATGGATATGAATAATTTCCGTCATAGGATGTCCTCCCTGTAGCTGGTATTTGTGGTCACGATGACTTGGCAGCTTTCTTACCCCACTCTGGGAAAATATACAAGATCATTGTCCGAATGCACGAAACGTGGAAAGCGGCTTGATAAGATCGGGGAACTCATGTAGGATAAGCCATAGCGCAACGTAGCACGATGGAGGCAACAGGAGGAAAGAGGAAGGGGCAGGGCGTTTGATCGAGGAGAAAAGAACGAGGTTATTCCTCCATTTGAAGAAATGGATGGAAAAGGCGGTCATGGATTACGGCATGATCGAGGCTGGAGACCGTCTCCTGGTCGGGATATCCGGTGGATCAGACAGCCTGGCGCTGCTGGACTTGCTCAATTCACCCATGGTCTTCATCCCTTCCTTTACTTTGAAGGTTGTCCATCTTGATCCGGGTTTTGATCCCATGTACGAGGGTTATCGTATTCTGGAGCATTACCTTCAGGCAAACGGCTATGCCAATATTATGGAGAAGACGGATTTCGGTCCGCTTTCACACAGCGACTATAACAAAAAGAACCCCTGCTTCCTCTGTTCCCGTCTCAGGCGGAAGCGGATCTTCGAGATCGCTGCCGAGCAGGATTGTAATAAAATCGCCTTTGCGCATCACCGCGATGACATTGTTGAGACCCTGTTGCTCAACATGTTTTACGCCCGGGAGATCAGCACGATGGTTCCGAATCAAAGGATTTTTGCCGGAAAGCTGCATATTATCCGTCCCCTGGCTTATATCCGGGAAGCCCTGGTGAAGAAATATGCCGCGGAGCAACGGTTTCCGGTCAGTGAAAATGGCTGTCCCACCAGTAAAACGTCACGGCGGCTTTATATCAAAAACCTGCTCAATGAGCTGGAAAGAGAGAACAAGGACATCCGGCAGAATATTTTCAGGTCCATGAATCACGTCAAAATGGATTATCTTTTAACATCGCAGGCAAAAAACAGTGGCTAAAAAAGAATCATCGGAAAGAATAATCTGTCAGAATAAAACCGCCCGCATGAATTATTTTATTGACGACACTTTCGAGGCGGGCATCGTTCTGGTGGGCACGGAAGTGAAGTCCCTGCGGGATGGACGGGCCAACCTGAAAGACGGTTATGCCCTGGTAACCAATGAAGAAGTGTATCTTCATGATTTGCATATCAGCCCCTATACGCACGGCAACCGCTATAACCACGATCCCCTGCGGGTCCGGAAGCTCCTGCTGCATAAACAGGAAATCCGGCGACTTTACGGAAAATCCCGTGAAAAGGGGCTGACGCTGGTTCCCCTGAAGATGTATTTTAAGAAAGACAAGGTCAAGGTCGAAATCGGCATTGGACGCGGAAAGAAGCTCTATGACAAGCGGGAGGATATGAAGCTTAAAGAGGACCGGCGGGATATGGAGCGGACCTTTCGTGCGAAAACCCGGGACCAATAGGTTCGGAACGTCATTGGGCCTTGACTTTATCCGGGAGATCGCTTATATTGTAAGTCAGTCAAATGCTCTTTGAATCTCTCCAAATTTTATGGGGGCGTCACGGTTTCGACGGGGATAGTTGAAGCTGTAGAAGCGTACCGAGGTTCCTACAGGCCTCGTTAAACAGGTAGGAAACATTTAATCGCAGACAACTACGATTACGCCTTAGCCGCTTAAAGGCTAACGTTCTGCCGGTTCTGCCTGCCGGGCCGAACAGAGCGTCGATCAGACAGGATAGCCGAACTCTCTAACCTGGTGGGAGCAAGGTGAAATTTAAACAGGTTAGTCGCTGATCAATCCTGCCTTTGGGAGTTTTCAGGGGCGAATGCAAACCAAAGGATACGTACGTAGAAGCTGCAGTGGAACATTTTCGGACGCGGGTTCGACTCCCGCCGCCTCCACCATGAATATCTAATGATATTATATAGTTAGGTGTTCTAAAGACAGACAGTAAATAGACAGTAAATCTTTTTTTCCCATCGAGAATCATACCCCCATAGTGGGTATGATTTTTTTTATTCTCGCCGCAAACCCATCACCTGATCCGGACCCCCTCAAATCTCATTCATCAGTATCCCACTGACCTCTTTATCTTCAATCCCGAGATATCTCATGGTCACTGCTGGACTTGAATGATTAAACCGCTTACACAATATTTCCCATCCCACCCCAAACTTTTTCCGCTGAATATATCCTGCTTGAGTTGCATCAACAGATTGATTCATGAAGCAAACGATGATGCAAACAAACGCCTTTGATTCTTTGTAAGGTTATTCAAGTTATCTTGAATAAGATGCACCCGGAGGGTTTGTTATTCCATAATTCTTCAATAAGGTGCGGCTTGACGATCCGTTATTCAATAATTCTTGACGTTTCGTGCGGCTACGGGTAGTTCATTCACCCTTTCCAGCACAAAAGGCAAACATCCTTTGCATCCATTTCGTTTGCAGAAGCTTACGGAAAGTGTCAGCATACGCGAGGAAAATGGATGAAATAGATTCTTTGCACTTCCATCCAGACGTCCTGCTTCTTCCAGTCATTTCCCCTCCGGCCCGGCAACGCGCCGCAGGATGGAGGCTATCCAGGCCGGGGCGTAGCGGATGTCTTGGAGGAGTTGCTTCCTATCGTTA
>JAPLJM010000062.1 GCA_026388595.1 Deltaproteobacteria bacterium | reverse complement strand
TTTGATATTCAAGAAGAATTGACGCGATTCGTGAGATAGACCCCGCCCATGACAAGCACCGCACCCAGAATGAGCGACAGGTTGATGGACTCATGGAGCAGGAGCCATCCCAGAAAAACGCCGCTCACAGGCACGAAATTGATGAAAACAGCGGCGCGGGAGGGACCGATGGCCTTGATCCCCTCGTAATACCAGATGAAACCCAGAACAGTGCCGAAGAATCCGAGATAAAAGAGCGCCGCCCAATCCATGATCGCAACCTGTCCCAGATGAATCGGAAAGCCTTCCGAGCAGGCCGGTAGCAGGAGGGCCAGCGTCCCGATCAGGCAGGACCAGGTGACGGCCGTAAGCGGAGAGAGGTCCTTCATGATGGCTTTGCCGATCAGTGAATAGGCGACCCAGCTGGCCACACAGCCCAGGATATACACCTCGCCCCAGCCCAGTTTTCCTTGCAGGATTTCCAGCGGGTTGCCCCTGGAGATGACGATGATGGCCCCGGCCAGGCACAGGACGATGCCCACGGTCTTGCCGGTCGTCATCCTTTCCTTGAACAGCAGGGCGGAGAGAAGGGAAATAAAAACAGGATTGCAGGCGACAATGAGGGAGGCCCGGCTGGCGGTAACGGTTTGCAGACCCAGGAAAAAGAAAACATTATAGGCGAAAATGCCCGTCATGCCGAGGAGAACGGCGGGGAGCCATTGATTTTTCTTGATTGCGGGCAGGCGGCCTTCCACTTTAAGGATTATCAGCATCAGAAAAAACGACGCCACAGCAAATCTAAGAAAAGAGGCGGTGAAAGGTGGAACATTCCGGGCCACCACCCGCCCCGCTACAAACGTGCCGCCCCACATACAGGCAGTGAGAAAAAGCTTCCCATAGATGGCGGGTGCCAAGGATTTCATCATGGGTCGCTTCTTAGCTTTTTGCAGGGAGATTGTCAAGGTCCCGTAGCGCAGGCGGCAGGAAAAACGTCGGTGTAATTATAGGCATGCGCCATATAAGCATGCCTTCCTGAAAAATGTTTGCTTTTGGATGCGGGTTGTGGCAAGTAAACACGCTTTTTAGATAATGCTGAATGCATGGGGAGCGGTATGAGCATTTTCATGTTTAGAATCCATGCTGCGTTGATGCTGCCTGCAGCACTTTTCATTTTCCTTTGGCCCGCTATGGGGATTGCGAATATCTTTGCGAACCCCATCAACGGCGATATTCAAAAGCGCCTTGCGGCGGCGGAAGAAAATCCGGCCATGCTGTGCGGGGGGGGCGTCATTTATGCACCCGCTGTACTTCAGGGCTTGTACCGGACAAGAGCGTTTCAGCCCGCCTGGATCGGTCGCGGTGCGCCGCTCCCGCAGGCGGATGCCCTCCTGAATGCCGTCCGCCTGGCAGATCGTGAGGGTTTGAAACCGGAAGAATACCATCTTCTTGAAATAATGGCGCTTATTGCAGAGTGGCGCAGCCATCAGGATAATAATCTTCAGTTTTCAATAGATAAACAAATTGATCTTGATTTTCTGCTGACCGATGCCCTGGTCGCATACGGTTTCCATTTACTCAACGGCCGCGTCGATCCGGACAGGCTTGATCCCGAGTGGCTTTCTTATCCGAAGGATTTATATCTGAACGATGTCGTCGAAAATGTCATGAGGACAGGCAACGTTGAGGCAGCCTTCCAGCGACTGATCCCGCGAGATCCGCTTTACCGCAGCCTGAAACAAACCCTTGCGGTTTACGCGAATATCGCCCGAACCGGCGGGTGGCCCCTGATTCCGCAACCCCGCGGCTTGAAGAAAAAAGTGGATGACAGCGGTTATCTATCGCTGCTGAGACAGCGGTTACT
>JAPLJM010000298.1 GCA_026388595.1 Deltaproteobacteria bacterium | reverse complement strand
GCCTCCGGAGCGGAAAGGAACCGGATGAATTCCTCTGTACTTTTCCGGTGTGTAGTCCTTTTCAGGAGGCAGGCGCTCTGAACGACGGGCGGCGCCTCTTCCACGAAGAAGAAACAACCCTTGCGCCCCTCTTCCGACAGGCTGGAGGACAGGGCGCAGAACCCGGCATCCACACTGCCTGTTGCCGCATACTGAAAGGCCTGGACGATGTTCTGGGCAAAAACGAGCCTTCCCTGAACGCGCTCCAGAATGCCGGTTTTCTTCAGCGCCTCTGTTGCTGCCGCACCATAGGGGGCGGTTTTCGGATTGGCAACGGCGATTTTCTTTAATCCAGGCACTGCCATGACCTCCCGCCAAGTCCGGGCGCTGCACAGATCCTGCCGGATCGTCCAGAGGACCACCCGGCCTGTGGCATATACGAATGGGGTGTCCGCCCGTCCCTCCCGGTGGAGCAGGTCCGGTTTATCCTCATCGGCTGACAAAAAAAGGTCGTACGGTGCACCGTTCATGATCTGGGCGTAAAGCTGACCCGTAGAGGCATAGGTCGCCTCTACGGAAACACCCGTTTTCACCTCAAAGGACCGGGCGATTTCTTGAAAGGTAGTGACGAAATTCGCAGCGACGGCAACGTTGATTTGTTCCTTCGCCAGGGCGTTGCCGGTAAAAAGAAATACATGAATCATTACGATCAGGAAAATTCGTCTTGTCAGCATCTGTCTTATTTTCCTTCCTGATTATGTTAACCTTGATATATGTTACGTTTGGCTCATTACAGGACCTTCTGGAGAAAGTCAACCCCGATTTATATGTCAACAATGACATATATCACTTGACACCGTCCGTTTCATTCTTATAGAGGGAAAACAAAGAAAGGATGGCAATATGATGAACAGAGGAAACGACAGAACCGAGACGCTCAACGGGATCATGGACCGGGAAATTGAAAAAAATCCACACAGCCGGGGGCTGATCGATGCCTTCCGGCCGGTCATCATCGAGCGGAATCGTCTTCTGGACGAGATAGCGCCAGTAAAGATCGATTTCTCGACCTTCGATAAAATCCGCTTTCAGGGCGGCGTTCCCCTGATCCGGCAGCAAAATCTCTTTCCCCCGGATGATCCCTTGAAGGAGATGGCTGACCGGATGGTCCCGGCCATGAAAGAAGGCTTCCCCGGTCTCAGGGACGATTTGGACCGCCTTCAGGAGGCCTGGAAAAAGGGCAGACTGGTCCTGGATGATTACTTCAGGGCCTTTCCCGATCATGGCGACGCTGTGATCGACCGCTGGGCCGCTGATCTCCATGCAAAACCCCAGGGGTTCGCCCTGATGATGCACCAGTTGAGCCGGATCGTCCTGGAAAAGAGGGCGCAGGATGCGGCTGACCGGATAAAGGGCATCGACTGGACAAAGGGCTTTTGTCCCATTTGCGGGAGCTTTCCGTCCATTGCCCTGATCGAGGAGAAGATACCGCGCCGCTGGCTCCACTGCTCCCGCTGCGGTTATGACTGGCTCTTCAGCCGTGTGATTTGCCCTTATTGCGAAAACGAGGCGCAGCAGGGCATGGATTTCTTCTATGTGGAAAACAGGGCACAGGAGGCAGCCTTTTCCTGTGAAAAGTGCAAGCGTTATCTGATCACCCTTAACCGGGTCAGTGACCTTCACGCTCATGATCTGGATGTCTCGGCGATCAGCCTCGCCCATCTGGACGTGATCATGCAGGGAAAAGGTTTTACCCCCATGACGGTTTGTGAGTGGAATTCTTTTTAGGGGTTGCCACAAGACGATAGATGCTGAAATTGTTAGTAAAAGGCGGAAGGTGATGAGGCCCCGATATTCCAAGGGCCTCATCTGTTTTTTAGAATTGGGAGGTTTTCCCTTTTCCACTACGCCTTGTAGATAGTCGTCCCGACGGGTTTTCCGTTAAGGGCCTTCGCCAGATTCCCCCTCTCCAGGCCATTGATGATCTGGATCTTGTCGATGACCTCGCTGTTCTGGAGGATTTCCAGACAAGGCCGCTCGATAATCAGATCATCCAGATCCCTCGCCAGAAGGTCTTGAACGGTGATCTCCGGAATAAACGCCGCGTCACCGTTCTTTTTGGGATCATCCGTATACAGCCCCTTCTCGTCCTTGACAAAGATGCAACTCCGGGCGCCGATCAAGTCGGCGATGATGAGGGTCCCAACATCGGTTCGGTGAATGGGAATACGCCATTTGGGCGCCGGCAGGGCAAAATAGTCGTAGGGGGGCATGCCGTGCATGACGGGAAGACAACCCTGGGCAAAGTAGGTCGATAATTTGAGCACTTCATCATGGCCGATCTTGAGGCCGCCCCAGGGGGCCAGAAGGGTGGCCACGAGAAGGGCGTTCTGCTCCGAAACGGAACTGCCGAATTTGGCGATGATGCCTGTCGGCATGCCCAGCTCCAGCCCGATAGAATAGATGTGGCGGCTCCGGGTCCCGCCGCCCGTGGTCAAGAGCATCTTGTGTTTCTTCTTGTTTTGGGCGATTTCTTTGATGATGGCGGGCAGCGCCTTGACGCCCCGGTCGCAGATGGACTGGCCGCCGATTTTGATGATATTCACGTCGGGGAAGAGCCGCTGCTGCGGGGCAATCTTAAGACCGTCCATGAAGGTCTTCCCCACCAGGCTCTCTCCCATCAGCTTGCTCTTCACATGAAGCCGCCGTCCGTCCCGCTCTCTCAAAAGGGCCATGTTCGCTGCCTTTCTGCTATGCCTTGACTTCGATTTCTTCGTCGGACTTCCCGTTGGCTGCCTTCAGCAGGATCAGCTCGGCGCCGATCGTCGCCGCAATTTCTTCGAGTTCCTTTTTACGCAGATGTTCGCTGTAAAACCTTACATTTACATCGGCGACGGCAACGAGTTTGAAACGTGGCTTTTTTTCCTTCTCGCCTACCTTGCGGCGTTCCCGGTAAAAAATTTTCCCTGCCATGACATTACCTCCTTGACATTACAGTTTGTCTTTCTTCCTCTTTTCTCCCATGCTCTCCCAAAAACCCGATCCCGCCGGCAAGACCGGCAGAACCACTTCATGCCCCCACAGCCTGGGCCGGAGCCATCCTTTCGTGTTTACCAGATCGTTTGGTCCCGGGCAGAGCGCGTCCCTGTCCAGAGAAACCACCCGGATGTCTTTTCCCTGCAATGCTTCGACGGACACAGGGTCGGGAAAACACTGCAAATCGTCATATTCGATGAATCGGCCGCTCCATCCGGACGCGGTGAGGCCGACAGCCGCCGCCGCGCCGATAATCCCGTCATTGCTGCCACCATGCCCGGACAGATGAGCGTTTCCAGCCGCCCGGCGGGCTTCCTGCTGGGTCACGATCCTTTCCGTACACTGCCGCCCGAAGATCATCAGGTCGGAAAGCGCAGGATCGTCTTCGCGGACAAGGCAGAGACCGGGATCGCTCCCCACGGCGGAAGTCCTCTTGATGTGATCGACTGCCAGCTGGGCAAGGCGTTCGGCAAGAGAGGGGTCTGAAAAATCGATGATCACACAGGCCGAACTGTTGTGGGAGGTATAGGGAATTCCCGGATCCACAAGAAGCTGCTGACGAACGACACCCCAGACACGGCAATTCTCCGGGATCAGCGCTTCATAACGGCGGGCCAGCTTACCCGTCCCGAATTCCGAATCCAGATTGTCCGTGTCATCAAAACCAATATAGACGCGCATTTCCCTTCACCAAAGCTATTCGTTACGGCATCTATACACCAGCCGCAGATATTCCACAAGTCCTGAAGATTTCCGGAAAAATCACTGTCCGGTACAGTGACGGCCTTCGCTCGATGAGCTTATGTTATATTTACCATAACATGTTAATTTTTTTATATTTATTCGTATTTTTTGCTTGACTGCCAGCAGAAAAAAACGTAGGTATGCCTCGTTTGACATAGATCATATATGACATAAGCATGAGGAGGCTCTTTATGGAAATTACAAGGAGAGGTTTCTTGAGACTGTCCGGGGCGGTGGGATCGGGTATTGCCCTGTCCGGCCTGGGCATCGACTTGAGGCCCATGATGGCTTACGCCGATGCGATGAATTGAACAAGATGAACCGTGTCAAGACGGCGAAGCAGGTGAGCACGGTATGCTGCTATTGTTCCGTCGGTTGCGGCTTGATCTGCAGCGTGGACACATTGACCGGCAAGATCTTCAACATCGAAGGCGACGCCGATCACCCCATCAATGAAGGGTCGCTGTGCGCCAAGGGCGCAGGCTTTTTCGATCTTACGGAGGCCAACAAGCACCGCCTCAAAAAGGTTCTTTACCGGGCCCCCATGAGCGATAAATGGGAGGAAAAGGACTGGGACTGGGCTTTGCCCCGGATGGCCCGTCTGATCAAGGACACACGGGATGCGGGGTTTGTCAAGACCAATGCCAAAGGCGAGGTCGTCAACCGCTGTGAGAACATCGGCCATCTCGGGAGTTCCAATATCGACAACGAGGAGTGCTGGCTGGTCACGGCCAAGGCCCGCGCCCTGGGGATTGTCTATATCGATCACCAGGCCAGGGTCTGACACAGTCCATCTGTTGCGGCTCTGGGAGAGTCGTTCGGACGCGGTTCCATGACGAACCATTATATCGATTTAAAGAACAGCGATGTGATCCTCATCATGGGGAGCAATGCTGCGGAGCACCACCCCATCGCCTTCAAGTGGATCCTCCGCGCCAAGGAAAAAGGCGCCAAGATCATCCACGTCGATCCTCGCTACACAAGAACATCCGCACGCTGCGATTACCATGTGCCCCTCCGCTCCGGCACGGACATCGCCTTCCTGGGCGGGATGATCAACCATATCCTGAACAAGGACTTGTATTTCAAGGACTACGTTCTCAACTACACCAACGCCTCTTTCATCGTCGGCAAGGACTATGCTTTTAAGGACGGTCTCTTTTCCGGCTATGACGCGGCCAAGCGAAAATACAACAAGGACACCTGGGTCCTGGAAAAAGACGCCAAGGGCATCCCGAAGCGGGATATGAGCCTGTCGGATCCCCGGTGCGTCTTCCAGATGATGAAAACGCACTATTCGCGCTACACCCTGGAGAAGGTGTCGAGCATCACCGGTGTTTCGAAGGAAGATCTCGTGCGGGTCTACGAGGAGTACGGCGCCACGGGCAAACCGGACAAGGCGGGAACGGAGTGCTACGCCCTGGGATGGACCCATCATACCACGGGGAGCCAGATCATCCGAACCATGTCGCTGATCCAGCTTCTGCTGGGCAATATGGGGATCGCCGGCGGCGGCGTCAACGCCCTGCGCGGCGAGCCGAATGTCCAGGGATCGACGGACCATGCCATCCTCTACAATGTCCTGCCCGGCTATCTGAAGATGCCGGCCGCGTCCCTCGATACCCTGGAAAAGTATCTGCATAAATCCACACCTGAGTCAAAAGATCCGCAATCGGCCAATTACTATCAGAACTACCCGAAGTTCTTCGTCAGTTTCCTGAAATCCTACTTCGGAGACAAGGCGACGAAGGAAAACGATTTCGGCTATAGCTGGATTCCGAAGCTGGATGACGGGCGGCACTATTCCCTGATGCACCAGTTCGACCAGATGTACGCAGGGAAAGTAAAAGGCCTCATTGCCATCGGCACGGATCCGGCGGTCAGTTCCCCCAATACGACGAAGGTCAGGAGGGCGCTGGAAAACCTCGACTGGCTCATCGGCGAGAATATCTTCAACAACGAAACCTATGCATTCTGGCACGGTCCCGGCGTGGATCCCAAGAAGATTAAGACGGAAGTCTTTCTGCTTCCTGCGGCAGCATCCATGGAGAAGGAGGGTTCCCAGAGTAATTCCGGCCGCTGGGTCCAGTGGAAGTACAAGGCCGCCGAGGCCCCCGGGGACGGCATTCCCGTGGGCGAAATCACGATCAAGATCATGGATGCCGTCAAGGCCCTCTATGCCAAGGAAGGCGGCGTCTTTCCCGAACCGATCCTGAACCTCAAGTGGGACTATACGGACAACAAGGGCCGGTATGACGCCCTGAAAGTCTCCAAGCAGATCAACGGTTATTTCCTCAAGGATACAGTCATCGAGGATAAGGCCGCGGGCACCAAGACGGAGTTCAAGAAAGGCCAGCTTGTCCCCACTTTCGGGATGCTCCAGGTCGACGGGGCGACGGCAAGCGGTAACTGGGTCATGTCGGGGAGTTTTACCGCCACCGGCGAGAACAAGATGGCCAAGCGGGGGAAAGAAGATCCCACGGGGCTGGGTTTATATCCCAACTGGACCTACGCCTGGCCTGTCAACCGGCGGATCATCTACAACCGGGCATCATGCGACATCTATGGAAAGCCATACAACCCCAAACGGAAACTCCTGGAGTGGACGGGGGATAAATGGGTGGGCGACGTTCCCGACGGTCCATGGCCTCCCCAGGCGGACAAGGAAAAGGGGAAGTATCCATTCATTATGAAGGCCGATGGTCTGGGGGCCCTCTTCGGACCCGGCATGGCCGAAGGCCCCTTCCCGGAACACTATGAACCGTTGGAAGGCCCCCTGGCGAAGAACCCCCTGTCGGGACAGCTCATCAATCCCGCCATCGAGATCTTCAAGAGCGATCTCGATAAAGTGGCCAATGCCAGCGAGAAATTCCCCTATGTCTGTACAACATACTCCTGTACGGAGCACTGGTGCTCCGGGGCCCTGACCCGATGGCAGGCCTGGCTGCTGGAGATGCAGCCGGAATTGTATGTTGAAATTGGGGATCTGCTGGCCAAGGATAAGGGAATCCGCAACGGCCAACGGGTGAAGGTCTCCTCCATCCGGGGTTCCGTGACGTGCGTCGCCATGGTGACCAAGCGGTTCAAGCCCTTCCAGATCGAAGGCAAGACGATCCATCAGGTCGGCCTTCCCTTCAATTACGGCTGGCTCTTCCCCAAGGACGGGAGTGACAGCACCAACTTCCTGACGCCCACGGTCGGTGACGCGAATACCTTCTGTCCCGAATACAAGGCGTTCATGGTGAACGTGGATAAGGCATAGGAGGGGAGACGATGAATATTGAACTCGTAAAACTGATCGATACGACAAAATGTACGGCGTGCCGCGGCTGCCAGGTGGCCTGCAAGCAATGGAATGAGAATCCGGGTTTCATGACAAAAAATCGCGGCAGTTACCAGAATCCCGAGGGGTTGCAGTGGAACACCTGGACCCTGATCCGGTTTCAGGAGTATGTGAACGATAAGGGGGGCTTCAAATGGCTTTTCCGGAAGGACGGCTGCATGCATTGCACCGATGCGGCCTGCGTCAAGGTCTGCCCCAGCGGCGCCCTGTACCACACGGAGTACGGGACCGTATCCCTGCATAAGGAGAAATGCATCGGCTGCAAGGAGTGCGTCACGGCCTGCCCCTTCGAAGTACCGCAGTACGATAGCGCCACGGATAAGATTTACAAATGCGACCTATGCCTGACCCGCCTCCGCGGGGATCAGCAGCCCTCATGCGTCAAATCCTGTCCCACCGGCGCCCTGACCATCGGCCCGAAGGAAAGGATGATCAAGACGGCCTATGCCCGGGCCAAGGAACTGGGAGGCGACGCCAATGTCTACGGCGACAAGTTCGTCGGCGGGACCCATGTGATGTATGTTCTCGATGAGAAGGCGAAGATCTATGACGCCTTGCCGTTGAATCCGAGTGTTCCTCTGGCGACAATCGTCTGGAAAGACCTGCTCAAGCCTCTCAGTCTTCTGGCTGCCGGCGGCGTCATTGCCGGTTCGTTCCTGCATTATATCATTCACGGGCCAAAACTGCCCGATGAAGACCAGAACCAGAA
>JAPLJM010000242.1 GCA_026388595.1 Deltaproteobacteria bacterium | reverse complement strand
GATCACCGATAATATGGCAGCCTGGTGTATGTCACAGGGGATGATCCAGAAGGTCTTCACGGCGGCGGACCGGATTGCCATGGACGGCGTGGTGGCCAACAAGGTGGGAACCCTGCAGTTGGCTATCTGCGCCCGTTATTTCGGGATTCCTTTTTATATTCTCGGCTATGGTGGCCCCGACCAGAATACCTTAAAGGGCAAAGAGATTCCCATTGAGGAGCGTGATTCACGGGAAGTGCTTGAATTTCAAGGTACTTCCATAAGCGGAGACAAAGTGAAGGGATACTACCCGGCTTTTGACCTGACACCGCCAGAGCTGATCAGCGGTGTCGTTACCACGTCCGGTGTTCAGAAATATTAATGCATGGCCTTGCCGGAAGGCGCGGGTTCTTCCTTTTGCAGGCACAGGATTGATTCCGGGACCAGATAACTTCTCATTTTCGAAGCAAAGTAGATCAGAATCCACATATCATCCGGTGTCCGGTTTCCCCGCCTTCCCACGACTTTGCCCACACAACCGTTAAAGGGATGCCTGGGATGATCGACCATGACGATATCTCCCAATTCCATCATTTGTTCACCTCCGTATTTTTATCAGTGTCGTCATACAAAGAGCGGGGCCATGTTATGAGCCTTCAGAATAACCGTAATGAAGGCGATCTGTATCACAGCCGAAACAAATTTGCACGGCCGCTTTCTTATTATTTTTGGGTGAGGCATCTGGATAAATACATTTAAAGGTGGTATAGGTCAGCCACTTTTTACATATTCGGAAGGAGAAGATTCTATGGAAATCAAAATGCCCATAAAATTTCACGGAAATTATGTGGTTTCCATCCGCTGCGGCGATGAAGAAAACCGGGAGCGCTGCCAGAAACTGACCATGCGGGCGTTGTCCGCAGAAGAGCAGGACCAGTCATACAAAGCCAAGGGTGTTGATGAAAATGTAATGCCAACCCACCAGATCACCTTCTATGATTTCGGCTGTAAACGGATCATCGAAGGAAAATTGATCGAGAATGGAGAAGATCGGGCGGTTTTTCGTGTCCAAGACAAAGAATATGGGTTTGCCCCGTTCCGGCCAAAGGGCGCATAAATTAAAAAGGTCTTTTTTACACCGCCGTCATCCCTGATGATAGTAGATGACTGCCGCCAGCAGGGGCGTGACTTCAACAAGTTCACAGGCGGCGCCGAGGGTGTCTCCGGTATAACCGCCGATCTTGCCGTAACTGTACCGGACGAAGCATGCGGTGATGACCAGTGCAAGCAATGCTCCGGCAAGGCCGATTTCTTTGGCGAGCAAGCCTGCGACAGCGATAAACAGCGCCCAGGCCCAAAAAACATGCAGCTAGGAGTGATTGCCGGTGAACAGGGTGGCCAGTCCTCTATCCGGACGGGCGTAGGGCAGGGTGGTCATCAGGGTGACAATCGCAGCGCGGCCCGCCGGCGGCATAAGCAGGATCACGATCCATCGCGACGGCGTAAAAATAATCGCCAGGAGAGTGATCTTCAGAAGCATAACGGACACGACGGCAAAAACCCCCATGACCCCGATCCGGCTGTCCCGCATGATATCCATCATCTTTTCCCGGGGCCGGGCGCTGAAAAATCCGTCAGCCGTGTCCGCGAGCCCGTCCATGTGCAATCCTCCGGTCAGGGCAATGAGGATGACGACGGTAAGCGCGCTGGCCGATGGCGTAATCAAAAGCTGCCGCGATAAGGCCGATCATCAAACCCACCAGGGGGAAGTAAGGAATGCTGCGCGCGAGTGTTTCCCCCCCCCGCCCAAGTTTCCGGGGACAGGCAAGACTGTGAGGAACTGCAGGGCTGCGAAAAACCCTTTCATGCGCCTGCCTTGGTAACGTCGGGGCTGATCTTTTTCAGAACTGATGCAAATAATGTCATCAAAGGGTCTCCTTTTTGTTTTTTAGTGATTTGATTTCCCCCCATGGGAAGGGATGAAGGGGAGGGCATCGTCATGTCTTCGCCCTGTCAGACTGCGGAAGATTCCCTTTGATGCAAACAGGCAGGCCGCTAACCACCAAAACGCCCCGGTCCGCCCCGGCCGCCATAATTTGGTTGCACCACCCGGCAAGATCACGAAAATGTCGGGAGATGGGATTATCGGGAACGATGCCCATGCCCACCTCATTGGTGACGAAAATCACGGTCCCGTCGCATTCTGAACAGGCCGCGAGGACATCCCGGCAGTGCCGGACCAGATCACTTTCCGTCATCATCTGCCCCCTTTTTCCCGCCTCATGGAGCAGGTTATTGACCCACAAGGTAAGGCAATCGACCAGACAGACCCGGCTTTCGCTGATTTTGCGAAGGGCGTCGGAAAGCGCCAGGGGCTCTTCAATAGTCAGCCATTGCGAGGCCTGGCGCTGGGCCTGATGCTTGGCGATGTGCGCCGTCATTTCATCATCCAGAGGAAGGCAGGTGGCGATATAGGCCCGCGGTCCGCTCAAGGCTTCGGCCAGGGTCTGGGCATAGCTGCTTTTGCCGCTCCGGCTGCCGCCGGTAATCAGGTTGATTTTTGCCAAGCGTTGACCTCCAGGGATTGGCAGCGTTGAACTTAATGGGATTTTTAATGTCCTGCCGAGCAAAGCAGAATATCATGAAACGTTTTCCGATCGCTCGGAATGATACCACTAACCGTTGCTGCTGTTTCCAGGGGGAACGATAATCATAGATGTGGAATAATTGTCAAGAACAGACCGGTTAACTCTCAAAGCGAAAAGACCATTCGTTTAAGCTAATGACCTTTATTGTGTCCCGTCTGCAAGGACATCTTTTTAAGAAAAATCAGAATGGCTGTCAGGGCGGACTGGGTCATGCCGGGAATGCGCTGGGCCTGACCGATCGTCGCGGGCTCGATCCGGGCAAGCTTCATTTTCAGCTCGTTGGACAGACTGGGAATGGCCTGGTAATCAATACTGCCGGGAATCTTTGTGGCTTCCAGCACTTTCATTTTTTTGACTGCCTCCAACTGGCGCTTGATATACCCTTCATACTTGGCTTCAATTTCAATCTGCCTTTTCACCATCCGGTCCGGGATTGGGGCCCAGCCCGCAAAGGGTTTCATGTCGTCATAGGCAACCTCCTCCCGCTTCAAAAGCTGGAAGAGCGTCACGGGATTCCTGATCGGTGCCGTCCCCATCTCTGCCAGAGTCCGGTTAATGTCAGAAACGGGATAGATCCTGGCCGCAGACAAACGGTCCAGGCCGTCCCGAATATGACAGATCCTGTGCTGTAAACGTTCATGATCGTCATCAGAAATCAGACCCAGCCCATGGCCTTTTCCCATCAGGCGGATAAGGGCGTTATCTTCCCGGAGGATCAGGCGGTATTCAGCCCGGGAGGTAAACATCCGATAGGGCTCGTCGACGCCCCGTGTCACCAGGTCATCAATCATAACGGATATATAGGCATCAGAGCGATCCAGGGCAAAGGGTGGCCTGCCCTGAACGGCCAAGGCGGCATTGATTCCCGCCCAGAGCCCCTGGGTGGCGGCTTCTTCGTACCCGGAGGTGCCGTTGATCTGACCGGCCAGATAAAGTCCGGAGATCTTTTTTGTTTCCAGCGTTTGACGGAGCTGGGTGGGCTGGACGAAATCATATTCGATGGCATAAGCTGCGCGCATGATCTCCGCCTGCTCCAGGCCGGGAACGCTGTGGACGATCTGTTCCTGTAATGCCGGAGGCATGCTGTTGCCCAGGCCCTTGGCATAGATTTCTTCTGTATCCAGGCCTTCGAATTCAAGGACAACGGGATGCCTTTCTTTATCGGCAAAGCGCACCACCTTGTCTTCCAGGGAGGGACAGTAGCGGGCGCTGATTCCTTGGATAGCGCCGGAATAAAGGGGGGATTGGCGGATATTTTCGCTGATCAGCCTGTGGGTTTCCGCAGTTGTATAACTGAAATAGGAGGGCAGGCGCTCTTCCCGCAATTTCTGTGTCCTGTGGGAAAAGGGTTCCGGATCGGGATCGCTGTCCTGACGTTCAAGGACGGAGAAATCAATGGTGGAGGCACGTAATCTCGGCGGCGTGCCGGTCTTCATCCTTCCCATCTCAAACCCCAGAGACCGCAGAGCCTCCGCCAGCTCCAGCGAGGCTATTTCTCCGGCCCGGCCGGCTGGATAACGGGCTCTCCCAATGTGGATCAAGCCGTTCAGGAATGTCCCTGTGGTGATGATCACCGCTTTACCGCCGTAGAAGAGGTCTGTCTGGTCTCTGACGCCTCTGATTTTACCTCCTTCCACGATCAGGCCGGTGATCAAACCTTGCCGGAGATGGAGGCGCTTTTCTTTTTCTACAACCGCCTTCATGGCCAGCCGGTAGAGTTGCTTGTCGCACTGAACCCGGGAGGATTGCACTGCCGGCCCCTTGGAGGCGTTAAGCAATCGGAAGTGGACGGCGGTCAGATCGGCGATCCGGCCCATCTCGCCGCCCAGGGCGTCCAATTCCTTGACAAGCTGGCCCTTCGCCAGGCCGCCGATGGCGGGATTGCAGGACATCAGGGCCACGGAATCCAGGTTGATGTTAAACAGGAGCGTTTCACAACCCATCCGTGCTGCGGCCAGGGCCGCTTCACAGCCCGCATGACCGCCGCCGACGATGATAACATCATAATTCCTATGCACCGGCTGACCCTCCGAAGGACTGCCGCCGCCAGAACGATTTTACTTTCCGGAAATGCTTGCAGTCGCTATTGTAATTTAATAGTATTAGCAAGAAAAATACAACAGAAAAAGAGGTTGTCTTGGCAAAGCCCGTGTTTTGGAACAATACCAAAAGATATTATGATCTGAAAAGCTACTGGCGGAACCGGTTTGGCGGCAGGGTCTATAAGCTGCCGATAGACGCCGGATTTACTTGTCCCAACCGTGACGGCCGGGTGGCGACGGGAGGATGCAGCTATTGTGACGGCCGGGGGTCACGGTTGCGTGAGTCGGGCCCCCTGCCCTCGGTTTCGGAACAGATCGCACGGGGACAGGCTTATTACCGCAAGTACCGGGGGGCCGGGCAGTTCATAGCCTATTTTCAAACATTTACAAATACCTATGGCCCACTGGATCATCTGAGGAATCTCTATGATGAGGCCTTGGCGCAGGAGGATGTGATCGGGCTTTCAGTGGGGACGCGTCCCGATTGTGTTCCCGATGCGGTGATTCAGCTTCTGCAGGGTTATACCGACAAACATCATGTCTGGCTGGAGTTCGGCCTGCAATCCATGCATGATCGGACTCTGAAGATGATTAACCGGGGTCACTCCCGGGATATTTTCGTAGGTGCCCTGCAGCGCGTTGCGGGGAAAGGGATACAAGTATGTACCCACATTATCGTCGGGCTGCCGGGTGAAACCCGTAAGGACATTCTGGAGACGGCACGGTTCCTTGCCGCGCTCCCGATTCAGGGCATTAAAATTCATGCCCTGCTTGCCTTGCGGGGGACCGTCCTGGGGAAGCAATACGAAGACGGCTTGATTGTCCTGATGACCCGGGCAGAGTACGTCGACACCGTCTGTGATATTCTGGAGATCCTGCCTCCGGAGATGGTTATCCAGCGGTTGACCGCGGACGGCTACCGGGATATATTTCTGGCGCCCCAGTGGGCCGTCAATAAAATGGAAGTTCTTAACGCCATTGAGCGGGAACTGGAACGGCGCAACACCCATCAGGGCGCTGCGATGAGGCTGTGAGCGTCTGTGCATGAATTTTGCAAAATCACGGTGTTTTGTGATATGAGGGATCAGTAGAACCGATTAAATAATCGGTTCTGGTCGGCGAGTCAAAAAAAGTTCGCCATTCTGGTCATGAAATCAATGAAATATATTGTGATCATTCGTGAACATACCGGAAGCCAAGAAGGTGTATCAAGGACGGCGCCGACCATTTTTAGGAATGCCGCAACATGTTTCACGTGAAACAAAGGAAAGATGAAAGAATGATTGCCATCATTGATTATCGCGCCGGGAACCTAACCAGCGTTGCCCGGGCGTTGCATTACCTGAACCAGCCCTATTGCATCACCGATGACCCGGCGATCCTGCAACAAGCCAGTCATGTCATCTTTCCCGGCGTCGGTGCAGCCGGTGAAGCCATGGCGTACCTGCGTCACACGGGGTTGGATCATCAGATCAGCAGCCTTGTCGCTGCCGGAAAACCGCTCCTGGGAATCTGCCTGGGAACGCAGGTGATCTTTCAATACAGCGAGGAAAATCAAACGGATTGCCTGGGAATCGTTCCGGGTTCTGTCCAATTGTTTCCCAGGAATATGCAGCAGGACGGATTGCCTCTGAAGATTCCCCACATGGGCTGGAATGAGGTAACCTTTACGAAACACCATCCTGTGTTTAAGGATATTGACAAAGGGGTTTCTTTTTACTTTGTGCATTCCTATTACCCGGCGCCGGAGGACCCGGCATGGATCCTCGGATTGACCGACTATGGGCAACGATTTTGCTCAATCGTTGCCCATGAAAATCTTGTGGCCGTGCAGTTTCATCCGGAGAAGAGCGGCAAGCCCGGATTAAAGATTTTAGAAAATTTCTGCCGGTGGGGAGGTCGGGATGTTGAGTAAAAGAATTATTCCCTGCTTGGATGTGAGGAATGGACTACTGACCAAGGGCATAAAGTTTCAGGGGAATGTTGATATCGGCGATCCGGTGGAAGCGGCTCGCGCCTACTATGAGCAAGGTGCCGATGAAATCGTTTTTTATGACATTACCGCATCTTCCGATGGCCGCGACATCATGATCGATGTGGTCCGCCGCGTTGCGGAGACGATTTTTATTCCTTTCTCCGTGGGTGGCGGGATCCGTACCGTAGAGGACATGCGGCGGGTGATTCTTGCCGGAGCCGAAAAGGTAAGCGTCAACTCGGAAGCGGTGCAGAATCCCTTGATCATCACCGAAGGCGCCAGGGCCTTCGGAAGCCAGTGTATCGTGCTGGGAATGGATGTAAAGAAGGTGGAACAAAGCACCAAGGTGCCATGCGGTTATGAAATTGTCATACAAGGCGGCCGGAAATATACGGGGATCGATGCCCTTTGGTGGGCGAAGGAAGCCGAACGCCTGGGAGCGGGAGAAATCTGCCTCAACTCCATCGATGCCGATGGGACGCAAAGCGGTTATGAAACTAATCTGACTGCAATGATTTCCACGAATGTACGAATTCCGGTCATCGCCTCGGGCGGGGCCGGGCAGCCGGAGCATCTCCTGGAGGTGCTGACCCGGGGGCGGGCCGATGCCGCATTGATTGCCTCCATGGTCCATTATAAAACGCATACGATATCAGACATAAAGGCATATTTGGACAGGCAGGGTGTGAAAATGAGGATGCAATGGTAAACTTGCCCGAGTCTTGATTATTGGGCTTGACGTGAATATATTGATGAATGTAAAAGTGGCCGGAAACGAATTTTATAGATAATCTAGGGAGGCAAGAATCAGTGGACGTAAAACGATATGAACTGAATGTCCAGTTGGCACAGATGCTCAAAGGCGGTGTCATCATGGATGTAACCAACGTGGAACAGGCCAAAATTGCCGAAGAAGCGGGGGCGGTGGCTGTGATGGCCCTGGAGCGGGTCCCTGCGGATATCCGCCAGCAGGGTGGTGTCGCCCGCATGTCCGACCCTGCAATGATCGCGGAGATTAAAAAAGCCGTATCGATTCCGGTGATGGCCAAGGCGCGGATCGGCCATTTTGTGGAAGCCCAGATTCTGGAGGCTCTGAAAATCGATTATATCGATGAAAGTGAAGTTCTTACGCCGGCCGATGAGGAGTGTCATATCGACAAAACAAAATTCGCCCTCCCCTTTGTCTGCGGTGCCCGCAACCTGGGCGAGGCCTTGCGGCGCATTGCCGAAGGAGCCGCCATGATCCGCACGAAAGGTGAAGCGGGAACGGGCAATGTGGTTGAAGCGGTCCGTCACATGCGCACCATGAACCGGGAGATCCGTCAATTGGTGAACATGCCCCTGGAAGAAGTTACGGGATTTGCCAAGGTCAACGGCATGCCCTATGAGCTGGCCCTGAAGGTTAGGGAACTGAAGCGATTGCCGGTGGTGAATTTTGCTGCAGGCGGGATCGCGACGCCGGCCGATGCAGCCCTGATGATGCAACTGGGCTGTGATGGCGTTTTTGTTGGTTCGGGCATCTTCAAATCCGCCAATCCCTCCCTGCGCGCCCGGGCAGTTGTCAGAGCCACGGCCTATTACAATGATCCGCAAAAAATCCTGGAGGCCTCCATGGGGCTTGGCGAGGCCATGCCGGGGTTGGAAATATCGGAAATACCGGAAGGCCAGCTGCTCGCCGGGCGGGGCTGGTAATTGAAGTGCCATGGTGGTGCGCAACCTTCCTGAAAATCATGAGCAGGCACAAGAAACCATCGGCGTCCTCGATCTTCAGGGGAGTGTTTTTGAGCATCTCGATCATCTGAAAAGGATTGGTATTTTGGGACGGCCCGTAAAAATGCCGGGCGACGTCCTGAATCTGGCAGGTCTGATTATTCCCGGTGGCGAGAGCACCTGTCTCGCCCGGCTGATCGACATCTTTGGCATCGGTGATGCCGTCAAGACGGCATTTGCAAGGGGTATGAACATCTGGGGCACCTGTGCCGGCGCCATTCTTCTTGCCAGTAACGTCATCGGCGAATCATCCCATCTCCGCCTGATCGATATGGACATTGAACGTAACAGTTTCGGGAGTCAATTGGACAGTTTCGCCTCAACGGCGGTGATCCCACGGATTTCCCCCTACCCTTTGCCCCTGACCTTTATCAGAGCACCGAAGATCCGGCGGATCGGCCAGGGGGTCATCTCACTCCTGCAGATAGAGGACTATATCGCTGTTGCGGAAAGCAGCCGCGTGCTGGTCACGGTATTCCATCCGGAATTAACAGGAGGTGTGGCATTTCACCGCTATTTTGCGCGAAAATGCGGTCTTGTCCCTCTTGATGAGAGCCGGGTAGCCGATACAGACCCGGCCTGGAACAGGAACAGCTGGATGCGTTTTGCCCCTGTTCCCCAGGGTTAGCGGCCAGCTATGCAAAGCCCTCGTGGAACGATTCCTCTTCGAGGGATGTCATCACCTCATGACAGAGAGGTCAGATAAGAGCGGAGATTGACCTTCTTGTTGTTTAAGCCCAGCTTGTTCCGGATATGATGACGGTGAAGATCCACGGCGCCCTTTCCCACCTTCATGTGCCTCGCGATTTCCTTTGTTGTTTGACCCTCTTTGATCAGTGTGGCCACCTGGATTTCCTTGGGGGTAAAGCTCAGATACTTTGAGGTCACCTTGAGCAGGAATGGGGATAGGATATCATTCAGGTTGTTTTCCATGATTTCCACATAAACCCGCTGATAAGCGTCCAGGGATGTTTCTTTCAGTCTTGCCATATAAGGCAGAACCAGCTCACTGACATTGGACAGGATTTTGTTCTCCAGCTCCTTCTTTCCTTCATCCCGGTGTTTCAATAGCAGTTTCAATGCATGATTGACTTCTTCAAGACGGATCGTTTTCTCCTGCAATTCACCTTCCGCGCGTTTTCGGGCTGAAATATCGCGTAAGATGCCGCGATAACCCGTAAACTTGCCGGCTTTGTTGTAGATCGGATTCCCGCTGGTTTCAATCATAACATCATGACCGTCCTTGTGAAGCAGCGTGTCTTCCCAAAAAGCATAATTTTGCCGGGCTTCCATGATAGGCTTGATCAGTGCTTCCGCCCGCTTTGCCTCTTCCGGTTTCATAAAATCGAAAGGGGCCTTGCCAAGGATTTCTTCCGGGGTATAGCCCAAAAGCTCTGCTACACGTTCTGTGCAGTGGGTATATTTTAAATGATCATCCACTTCCCAGGCCATGTCATTGGTTAACTCAATCACATTCCTTAATCTTTCTTCGGTGTCCATAAGCGCCTCCCCTATTATTATTCGGCCCGTTCTTTCATCAACGATCGTAAGCAGGCCCGGCTTTCCGCTCGTCTCAAACACCTCGTAAAAAAGAGGCGCTGATCATTACTTGTTATTTTATCAGGTCGATCCGCTGACGCGTCACATCCGCTTTTTTCTGTTCGTTGATAGATTCATAATAATCCCGAAGCTTTTTCAGATAAACCAGAATCGCTTTTTTCCAGCCCTGTTCTGCTGCCGCCTGGATGGCTGTCGTGAGCGAAGTTTCGTCATAAAGTTGTTTTTGAACAGCCAGACCGACTGCAATCAGCCTTGACAAAGGGTCTTCTATCGCCGCGATTGAAAGGTTCACGTCTGCCTGCTTCCCTTTCTTGCACGCGTGGAGAAATGGCCGGTATTGCTGGGACAGGTTTGTTTCATCCACCTGGTCAAAGGCGCCTTTCAAAAACAAGTAGAAATGAACATTCTCGGGGTGTGGCTCAATCGCTTCCAGTTTTCGATAGTCGCGATCGTCAAAGCCCTCGAGGACAGAGACCTGCACCGCATATCTGGTGAGATAGGCCTTTTCCAGAAGATTAAAGGAGCCGCTGGATTTGATTTCCTCGGCCGCTTTTCTAAAGTTTATTTCGGCGAGGCGGTCCTTGTCTTGCAAATAATTATTTTTATAGCTTTCCAGCTGATGATGGCTTGCCTTTGTCCAGTCAGGGACCGATTTTGCACTGCATCCCCCGAGGAAAAACAGGCAGGCCAATAGGTATAAGACTTTTTTCATGGAAGTTTTATTTGTGTCTCCTTTTTAAAGGGAATGAGCTTATCGATGTCGTTGACCATGCCGGTGATGTCATTGACCATACTGTCAATGTCCTTTCTCAATAACTTCATATCCTTGGTCGTATCCGCCGTATCCGCACTGATCTTGTTCATATTATCAAGGATCGGATCTAATTTTTTCAACTTGACGATCATGTCTTTAAGAAGGGTCGTAATATGCAGCAGCACACCCTCCTTTCCGTAAATCCGTTCATCCGTTTTCACGGCCATTGTGTCTACTTTTTTCAGAATCCCGTCAATCTGCCGGGTGATGTCTTTTGCATTACTCAGAATCTTGTTCATATCGCCGTCGGGTTCTGCCAGGGTTGACGTCAATATTTGGATGTTATCGGCAATGGTGTTTATTTTTTCCACAAAGGGTTTGACATTTTTAATAGCTTCATTGATGTCATTGGCCTCAACGATCCGTGGGATAACCTTCTCAGGCAGCGGCGGAGAATTAAGATTCGCTGTGGCAATATAGATCCTGGCGGACCCGATCAATGGTTTTTCCAGAATAAATATGCTCTCTGCACGGATCCATTTGATATGCTGGTCCGGCACCTTAATTTTTATAATGACCAAGCCGTCCGAGTTGAGCTCCATGGAATCAACCCTGCCGATCTTAAAACCGGAAAAGACAACAGGCATTCCCTCTGTCAAATTTTCACCCGATTTCGAGGAAAGGGTATAAGTGTGCTCTTTTGCGAAGAATCCTTTTTTATAAGCGACATAGCCAATAAAAGAGATAATCATCAGAGACGTGATGACAATGAATAAACCCACTTTTAACGGTATATTATGAGGCATCGTTTATCCTGTAGCGATCTTTAAACCATATATAATCAAATATATGGCTGTTATCATATAAATCATCTATGACAGCCAGGCTATCATAGATGAAACGGCTGTCCTGAAGTTCAGGTAAAAGCTTAAAGGGCCGGTCGATGACAACAACGGCTTCTGCCACCATGACCGCTCTCAACAGCATGACACGGAAGCGTTGTTCATCCGTAAGGGCGGGGTTCCTTTTGTTGGCGATCTTTTCAAGGCCATATCTCCGCAGGTACCCCATAACCTCCTCTTCAGCCGTCTCGCGCGGCAGGTTCTGATGATACTGTTTAATAAGGGCAATATTAATCCACACATCAAGGTTTGAGATGAGCGGCACATCTTCGGAAACCATTCCGATGCGTTTCGGATACAGCTTTGCGAAAGTCGCCAATTCGCTTTCCAGCGCCGCTTCACTTGCAAGGAATACTAAATCATTCTTATCAATAATGAAAGCACCTCTATGATCAAAATGGCGATAAAAACCTTGACCATACCCTGTAAAACCG
>JAPLJM010000149.1 GCA_026388595.1 Deltaproteobacteria bacterium | reverse complement strand
CCCCGGCCGTAATCTCCCTTTTTCAGCCAGGGGATGATCGATTGGTCGCGGATCTCACCGACGAGCCCGTCGGGAAGGATGCCTTCCACCCCGTAACCCGTCTCAATCCGGATCTTTCTTTCCTTGGTCGCCAGTACGATCAGGACCCCTTTGTCTTCTCCCTTTTTTCCGATGCCCCAGGCCGTGTACAGTCGGTTGACGTATTCGCTGATTTCACTGTTGCCGATAGTGGCAACGGTAGCGACGACAATGGCCGTTCCGGTCTTTTCAAGGACCTCCCGGGAAAGTCCCTCCATCCTGTTTTTGTATTCCGCCGGGATGACCCCGGCGAAATCGTTGATGGCGCCCACCGGCTTGGGAAAACGGTCCTGCGTCTCTGCGGCGGTGACCGCAAGCCATAACGGGATCAACACCGCAAGGAGGGCTACCACGCCATAGGACCATTTTAAGAAATAATTCCGCGCATATTCCATGGGAATTCCCTGATTGTCTTTTAGCCGAAGACATGCCTGCTCAGCAGATTCCATGCCTTTTCTTTAATAAATCCAATGACCTGTCCTTCTTGAAGGGCGATGACGCCTTCCTGTTGAAGGTCCTTCAACACCTCATCGATATCGACCAGCTCTTTGCCGGTGTAGCCGGCAAGCTCCACAGTGGGGTTCTGGCCGGCCTTCAGGGGCCACTCCTTGAAAAAATAGAGAACGGCCATCAGCTTAATCCATTCCTGGGTCAGCTCTTCCAGTGCGGCGTTGGTGTTTTTGATGCGCCGGGAAAACTCTTTCAGCATCAAGAGGGACATCTCTCCGCTTTCACGGATCAGGTGACGGAATGTATCGCCGTCAATCGTCGCCAGATGGCAATCTTCGTTCGCAATGGCAGAGGCGGTCCGTGGTGCATCGATCAGGGCGGCCATTTCACCGAAATAGGCGCCCGGTCCCAGTTCCACGAGGATCTTTTTGACCTGGCCGGCTCGTTTTTCCAGGCGTATGCGACCTCGAAGAATGTAGTACATCTCACGGCCCGAGTCTCCCTCTTTGAAAATGTATTGATCTTTTAGATAGATGCGTCCGAATTTCTGAAACAACCGCTCATCGAGCTGGAGCCGGTTTTCTCCCGGCTTGAGCATTGCCCTTTCCAGGAGGATCATGTCGCGCCTCTGGAATGAAGAAACAATCTCCGCGCAGAACAGGAAGATAAGGGCCATATAAAAGACCCAGATGACCATAATGACAACCGTTTCCAGGGATCCGAAAATGACGTGGTAACGCGTGTAATTGGATACATACCAGGTAAAAAACTGTTTGGCCACTTCCATGAGGGCGGAAAAAATGGCGCTGGCTGTAAGGGCATTCCACCAACTGATTCTCACGGGGGGGATCACTTTATAGACGATGGTGAAAAGGGCAACCGTCATGAAATAGGGTATGGCGTAACGAAACAGGAAGCCTTGAATGATCAGGATTTCTCCCTTGAAGATAGTCGGTTGCTGGGCGAGGATGGTAGCGATATAGGTGATAACGACGCTGGCCACCCCCACTGTCCATCCCATGGGGATCATGGCAATGGCGAGCAGTTTAGAGACGATGTAGTTGCGGTAGGTCTTTGCCCGGAAGATCAGGTTGAAGGCCGTTTCGATGGCGCCGAAGATCATGGAAGAAAGCCAGATCAGTGTGATAATACCGACCCACCCGAGGACATGCAGCTTCTCATCGATCCGGCCCAGCTGAACCAACAGGTCTCCTGAAAAATAGGGATGCAGTCCCCGAATGCCTTCGGTAATTTCACGTTGAATATTGGGGTTGGAGCCGAAAAACTGACCGGCCATCAGAATGGTCAGGATAAAGAGCGGAATGATGGATAATATGGCGTACAGGGCAATCGCCGCTGCCTGATTGGTATCGCCGTTGCTCTCGTAATTTTTGATGGTGTCCGAAAGGATGTCCCAGATGCCGGCAAAAATCAGCCGAATATACCGTGAAAGGGCATCCAGGGGATGAAGATTTATGTTAAGGTTGGTCATGGGCAGATTTAATCAAGAATATATTCCATGTATTGCTTGAATGATCCCTGGTTTTGATGTCCTATTCCGGTTCTAAATCAATGATGATATCAAAGCGGCAAGGATGAGGCGATGCCAACGCAGAGAGCACTTTGATTTGGAATTGGAATTACTCATTCTGTCCGTGGGGGGAAGTATAGGGAAGCACTGCAGGCCTGTCAAGCAAAAATGGGACACCCTTCAATCGGGATGGGGTCACACATCAGTGGCGGAATATGGACCCGTTTTCAAATCAATGCTTACTGACATTGTCACCGGATTTCCCGGTTTTTTTGTGTCGCCGTAAATTCAAGCATATCTTTCAGCTTTACGTCGGGATGGTGATAGCGTTCATAGAGGGGTGTTTTTTTGCCGAATTGGATGGCTTCCTGCGGGCACCACTGGATGCAGGCAAGGCATTGTTCACAGTGACGCAGCCAGTCAGGCCGGTCTGCTTTCATCTCAATATTATTGCAAGGGCAGATGGTAGCGCAGATCCCGCAGGCGTTGCACTTTTCATCGACCCAAAAACTCTTATCCATGGCGGGGACGTAGGGAAAAGAGAGTTTATAGCACCAGGAGAAGAGAATATTCTGCCACAATGGACCTTTTTCAACGGGCCATTGCTCCCCTTTGGCAATCATGGCAGCGATCCTTCCGATCTTTTCCTTTGCATCGCTGATCCGCCGCAGGCGTTTGTCTTCCGGTCCGGGACCGCCCCAGGGGATGTAGTTGGACGGCATCGCCATCTCAAATCCTGACGAAAGAAACAATCCCTTGGCCTTCATCAGTTTCTTCATTTGCAGCAGTGTAGCAGCAACCTGGCCGGCATTCACAGCAATGGCAAAGTAGTACTTGGCCGGGTCATTCGCCAGCGCGTCTATGAAAGCAACTACTTTGCGCGGCAGTCCCCAGATATGGACCGGGAAGATCATGCCCACGGCATCAGCCCCGCTCTGAACAGGGTCACTGCCAATCCAGGAAATGGGGCGTATC
>JAPLJM010000048.1 GCA_026388595.1 Deltaproteobacteria bacterium | reverse complement strand
ATGCGATTTCTTTTGACCAACGACGACGGCATTTATGCAAAGGGGTTAAGCGCCCTGTATCAGGAGCTGTCCAAGGATGCCGACTGCCTGATCGTCGCTCCTGAAATTGAGCAGAGCGCTGTGGGCCATGCCATTACCATCTTTCGTCCCCTGATGGTTCGGCAGGCCAGGAAGGACGGCCATGTCTTGGGCTATGCCGTAGCCGGAACGCCGGCGGACTGTGTCAAACTCGGCATTCGTGAACTGTCAGACAAGCCTGTGGACCTTGTGGTCTCCGGAATCAACCGGGGCGCCAATGTGGGGATCAACGTGATTTACTCCGGCACCGTCTCGGCGGCCACGGAAGGGGCCATCATGGGGGTGCCGTCCATGGCGGTTTCCCTCGATTCCTATGACAGCGATGCAGATTTTACCGTTGCGGCAAAGTTTGCCAGAAAGATGGCGTCCTTTCTGTTGAAGGGGCCTCCCAGGGAAAACATTCCCATGAACATCAACATCCCGGCGCTTCCCGAAAGTGAGATCAAGGGGGTGATCGTTGCCAAGCAGGGGAGGGCCCGCTTGATTGAAAGCTATGAAAGGCGCGTGGACCCGCGAGAGAATATTTATTACTGGTTGACGGGAGAAACGCAATTTTCCGATCGCGAAGATCCGCATTCCGACGCCTGCGCGCTGCGACAGGGCTGGATCACCATTACGCCGGTTTATTACGACCTCACCCGGCATGACGTTTTGGCGGAACTGAGCGATCGTATAAAAATGGAAAACATTTAGCGGGATCTTTACAGGATCGGTGAAAAATGGTTCGCAAGCGGCGAATCAAATGTTTTCCGCATTGCCAGTGAAAACGTCAGCGGCTCATATTAAATCATGATACAAAAGGTCGTCATCTAAGCGGGAAAGATTTTTGAGCTGCGGGGAAGCCATTTTTCACCGGCTCCCTAACGCGTCAGCAGAACTGGGATTTTGCTCTTGCGGATCACATCGGAGGTCGTGCTGCCCACCAGCAGTTCCCGCAGCCGGTTGTGGCCGTAAGCGCCCATAACCATCAGTTCTACGGAACCTTCCTGGATGAATTTCATAATCTCCCGGTTTTCTTTTCCATGGATGGTAAGGATTTCACAATCAATCTGAAAGGGTTCGAGATAGGCTTCAATCTTATGATGGAGTTTGTCGGCAACGGCCTGATCCCCGGTGATACAGATAATCGTCAGGGGCCAGGCGGCTTTCTCGGAAAGATTTACGGCGAGCTTCAGGGCGTTATGGGCCGGGGACGAGCCGTCATAGGCCAGGGCCATGCTTTCCACATCCTGATACTTTGCGGGTGTGACGAGGACCGGCTTTCCCGAGTTCCGGACGACCAGTTCGGCCGTGGACCCCAGGATGCCGCCTTTGGCAAGATGAAAATGTTCACCCCGCTGGGCCAGGAGGATCCAGTCTGTCTTCTTGCCCGCTTCGATGATGGTTTTGTCAATGACGCCGAGGGCTTTCCGGGCCTCCGGATGCAGCCCTGCGGCTTCGCACTGCTCCCGGAAGGCTTTCAGGATGGCGTCTGCGCGTTCATCCAAACCCGCTTCAATCACGGGAAGAAATTCCTGATAAGGCGGCAAGCCGATGGACCCGGAAATGTCGCTGAAGACCGGTCCCTGCATCAGCGAGACATCGACGACATGCAGGCCGATGAGCTGCGCCTCAAGTTTTTTTGCGATATAAATACCGTATTCAATGGCGGTCTTGCCGTATTCAGACCCGTCCGTGGGGATGAGGATTGTCTTGACCATAAAGCCTCCTTCCGGATATGACCGTCGAAATTAATCCGCCTTTTTTTCAAAATTTCCCAGGCTCGTCAGCAGATCATCAACCATTTTTTCCTTATCCTCAGCATTGTCGTCCGCTTCACAGGAAGATTCGATATTGTCCTGATCTTTCAGGCGGATAGGCTGGCCGGATTCATCATAACAGAAAAATTTGCCCTTGAGTTTTCCCTTTTCGTAGGTTGCCATTTCCCGGAGCTGGCCGTTCCGATAGTAAGCAACATACTCCCCCTCCCGGCGGTCTTCCCGGAACTGCCCTTTTTCCTTGAGCTGACCGTTCTTAAAAAAGGATCTGTATTCGCCCTCCAGCTTGCCATTCCGGTAATATTCCTCATCCTTGACCTGTCCGCCCCGGTAATAGAGAACGTATTCGCCCTCCAGCTCGCCGCTCTGATAAAATTCCTGTTCCCTCACCTGGCCATCTTCATAATAGCTGGTGTATGCACCGTCGAACTTGTCATTTTTATAAGCGCCTCTCTCCCGGATCTGCCCATGCTTATAATAGGAAACTGCCTCACCGTCGCGGAGGCCATTGACAAAATGCAGCCGGACCATGATCTGACCGTTGCCGTAGTATGAATGATACTCACCCTGAAGTTTTTCGTTAAGAAAAAGTTTCTTCTCCTTGATTTGACCCTTCTCGTAGTATGAAAGCTCTTCTTTTACTTTGGAAGATGTCATGAACGGCAGCCCTTTATTTCTTATTGCCCTTGATTTTGTGGTTGACTTTGTCGTATTTGACGCGCCTGATGTGCTCGAATAAACTCAGGAGCAATCTATGCGAAAAATTAATCTCTTGTCAAGTGAACTTAAGGCGAATGCAAAAGAATAATTCACCATCTGCGGCGCAGGGACTCCCAACCCGCCGTAAATTTGATCTCCATGACGGCCATCACCGGCTTCCCGTTGAATGCATCGAACCGTTTCCGCTTTTAACAGACATCCCCGGGCCGACACTGATCTTTCTTCACGAAGGACTGGGCAGTATCGCGCAGTGGCGCGATTTCCCGTTTGCAGTCAGCCTTGCCACCCATCTTCCTGCCGTCATTTACGAGCGTTGGGGTTATGGAAACGCTGATCCGCTGGATAGGCCCCGCTCGGTCCGGTATCTCCATGAGGAAGCCCTGCAGAGCCTGCCGGAAGTCTTGCAGCAGCTGCAGGTCAATGACGCTATCCTGATCGGCCATAGCGACGGGGGTTCGATGGCCCTCATCTTTGCAGCCACCTGGCCGGAGAAGGTCCGGGGCATGATCACGGAAGCGGCCCATGTCTTCGTTGAGGATGTAACCACGGCGGGGATTCGTGAGGCGGTCAGCATCTATACCTCTACAGACCTCCCACAACGCCTATTCAAATATCATGGCGCCAACACCGATCGGGCCTTCCGGGGTTGGTCCGATGTCTGGCTTTCCCCGGCTTTTCGGGACTGGAACATCGAGGAATACCTGCCCGGCGTCCGCTGCCCCATCCTGGTGATTCAGGGCCGGGATGACGAATACGGAACGCCCGCCCAGGTGGAAGCCATTGTAGGCGGGGTTTCCGGTCCGGCCGAACCATTGATTATTCCAGGTTGCGGGCACATTCCCCACCATCAGGCCCGGGAAAGTGTCCTGGCGGAGATGACCCGGTTTATCCTGAACCTGATGAAATGATATATTTAATCGACACAGGTGGCACGCAAAGCCCTTAAGGGATAATGCATGTAAATGAATCTTTTAGATATTTTTCATTTTTCCTTGACACCCGAACCTTGCTTTCCTATACTGCCATGAGTTTTTGACAGCAAAAGGGAGCGGTTATCGTGAACAGAGATCTTTGAGAAATGGCTTCGCCGCCGCTCAATAGTCTTTCTCGCTTCAGATCTGTTCATGTTATATTATGAACAAAAACAAGCTGTTAATGTCAGCACCGGAAAGGCGAGAAACATTTGATCCGCTGCTTGCGAACCATTTTTCAAAGGTCTCGAACTTAGAACGTTTTTGCTTATGATCTCAGAATTGGATACCAGTCGTATCGCCATTATCGGTCCGGGCCGGCTCGGGACATCTTTTGCGTATAAGTTTGGCCGCGACCATAAACGGGTGACCATTTATTATCATGACGCCGCCGTCTGTCGGGCGATCAACAAAGAGCACCTCAACCCGCGGCATCTGACGGAAGATCTGGCGAAGAAGCTGGGCGGCATGGATTGTGTTCCGCTTTTGGCGCCCAATGTAACGGCGACGAACAATCTGGAGCGGGTGGTGGAAGACAACGATTTGATTGTCCTTTGTCTTACCATGAACCGCCTTCCGGAGTTTTTGGACTATCTGAAGCCGCTGCTGGAGAAAAAGGCGGGTGACACTTGCCTGATTTCGCCGATCAAGGGGCTTACAGCCGATGAGATCACGCAAGAACTGATCACGCCGTCCCAGCTGATCAACAGCACATTGTTTAACATCAAGCAAAAATATCACATCGTTTGCATCGGTGGTCCCTTCTTTGATGTCGACATCGCCATGGGAAATCCGGTCTGCGTCACTGTCGCCGGGAAAAAGCGGATTGCCGCCCTGATCAGGGAAGAGTTGATTCGCTATAACCGGAGGGAGCTCAGTGTTTATTACAATTTCGATATTGTCGGTGTGGAAGCCTGCGGCTCTCTGAAAAATATCGTTGCAAATATCAAAGGGGTCACGGATTCACTGACCCTGGGGGATTCCATTCCGGGGACCATCTTTGCCAGGTCGGGTGTGGAAATCCGTTCCCTTTCCAGGCTGCTGGGCGGTAGTTTTCAGGCCTTTCACAGCCAGGCGGGCGTCGGCGACATGTATGTTACCGTTTCGTCAGAAGCCAGTAAAAATTACCGTTATGGAAAGCTATTTTATGAACTGCTCACGGGCAACCCCATAGAAACCAATCTCAAGGTGCTCGAAAGGATCGACGGGACACCGGAAGGGCCGAACACGATCCGGAATGTCCACAAATACCTGGAAAAAAAGAATATGTATAGTCCACTTTTTAACTGTGCCTACAAGATCTTCAATGAGGGCAATACCCGGAACGACATCCGGGAGATGATTATTCAAGCCTGCCAGTTTGACCGGCGGACCAGGGAATTCATCGGTCCGTTCTCGCGGATTTTATACAATATCTTTCCGAATTTGTGGTACCGGCGGCACAAGGGCTTCATGTCAAACATGGAAATGTGACGGCTTTGTAAAAAGTCCGGATGCTGCGTTGCGCTGCATCCTTCGTCACTGCGGCGTACGCCCAAGTACGCCTCATATCCTCACAATTTGCGCGCCTTGCCTACGGAGCTTTTTACGAAGCCGTCGATCTATACCTATTTTTTGACTTTTTTACGGGTTCGTCCAATTTGATGGATATGTTATTTTTTGTGATATGGGCCAGTTTTAGCTTGACATCTCTTTTTTGCTTGTGTTACGGAGGCACCGGACTGAGTTGGAGTGGATAATGAATCTGGGAACCCGAACATGCGATGAAAATCTGTTTTGGTGGTGGCAGGCCGAAAGTGTCTGCCCGCAGGTGCTCTTTTTCTAAAATAAGATGAGCCGTGGGCAGGGGAGACCCTCCCATGACTCCGGATCGATCATAAAAAAGCCATGGGAAAGCCCCATGGCTTTTTTATTGATATTTCATGATCCCGAAAGGACATGAAAATGGCGATAACACAAGGAACGGCAAAACGACAAATGGATAAGAAAAAGGAGGAAATCTTATGGAACAAATGAAAATCTTATTGAATGATGAGGAGATGCCCCGGCAGTGGTACAACATCATGGCCGATATGCCGACGCCGATGCGCCCCCCCCTCCACCCGGGGACGGGAAAACCCGTTACTGCAGAGGACCTGGCGCCGATTTTTCCCATGAACCTCATTGAGCAGGAAGTCAGCACCGAGCGCTGGATTGATATACCTGATGAAGTTCTGCAGAAATACCTGATCTGGAGGCCGACGCCTTTGTGCCGGGCGCGAAATTTCGAAAAGCTTTTGGATGCCCCCGTGAAGATCTACTATAAAATGGAGGGAAACAGCCCGGCTGGTTCACATAAACCGAATACGGCCATTCCGCAAGCCTATTACAATAAGGCATTCGGGATCAAGCGGATCTCTACGGAAACAGGCGCCGGGCAATGGGGGAGCGCCCTGTCCATGGCCTGCCAGATGTTTGGCCTGGAATGCCGTGTCTTCATGGTCAGGGTGAGTTACGAACAGAAGCCCTACCGGCGGATGATGATGCATACCTGGGGCGCCGAGTGCATCCCCAGCCCAAGTAATCTCACCGCGGCCGGTCGCGGGGTCCTGGCAGAACACCCGGATTCACCGGGCAGTCTCGGCATTGCCATCAGTGAGGCGATTGAGGACGCGGTTTCCCGGGACGAATCGCGTTATTCGCTGGGGAGCGTGTTGAACCATGTTGTTCTTCACCAGACCATTGCCGGCCTGGAGGCCCACAAACAGCTCGAGAAGATTGGCGTTTATCCGGATGTCGTCATGGGATGCGCCGGCGGCGGCAGTAATTTTGCCGGTATTTCCATGCCCTTTGTACGCGACAAGATTCATGGAAAAGAGGTAAGGATCGTAGGCGCCGAACCGACATCCTGTCCCACCATGACCCGGGGGCCCTTTGCTTATGACTTCGGTGACCTGGCCCAGAAGACGCCCCTGCTGCCCATGTATACCCTGGGGCATGACTTTGTCCCGGCGCCCATCCATGCGGGCGGTCTCCGGTATCATGGGATGGCGCCCATTATCAGCCACCTGGTCCATGAGCAGCTCATTGAAGCAAGGGCCTATCACCAGCTTGAAACCTTTGAAGCCGGTGTCAGAAGGCAAAGAAAAGGTCATTCTCTTTAACTGGAGCGGTCACGGTCTGGTAGATATGGCGTCTTATGAGGCCTATTTTGCCGGAAAACTGACACCCTATGAGTTGCCGGATGAAGAGATTGAGCGTGCTTTGAGAGCCATTCGTGGGTTCCCGAAACCGTAAACTATAATTTCTTTCAGACAGAACCGTCAGGGAAAGTCATTATTTTCCTTGACGATTCTGCTGTTTTTAGACATGATATCCGGGAACAAGCACGATCTTGAATGAGCCGTCCTTGAGACCTTTGAAAAATGACTTCACCGCGGCTCAAAATCTTTTTCGCATGAAATATGCTGATGATAAGATATGTTTGAAATCAATAAGTTAGTTTAATTTCTGGAAAGTCGAAAAATCTTTCATTCGCCGCTTGTGAACCATTTTTCACCGGTTATGCAAAGCCCTCTCCTAGTCAAACGGACGGAAGAGGGCGCATTTCTTCAAAATGCTAGAAGGCAGGTCTATGAATCAGTATGATCATCTGGAAATACGGTGTCCGCGGCTTGGACATGAGCTGAATTTTTCCTATTGTCGCAGGGAAGCAGGAGATATGCCCTGTCACAGGACAATCAAATGCTGGCAACCATTTTTCCCCGTGGAAGCCTATTTAAGGGAAATTATGCCTGCAGCAGAATGGGAGCGTTTCTCCCAGCAGGTTCCCGGAGAAAAAGTGGCGACACTCATCGATTTTATTGAGCAGGCAAAAAAGAGGGTGAAACGTTAGTTGCGCGTTTGAAGTTTGAAGAAGGACGAATCACGCTGCGCTGGCCCACGGGGCATTGGATTTAGTCATCATGGACCTTTTTGAGCGAAGGGAGACAAAAAACGGTGATGATCCCCGGCCGCTGGCAGACCGGATGCGACCGCGCAACCTTGCGGAATACGTGGGGCAGCCGCATCTTTTGGGAGAACGGTCCTTGCTCCGGCTCGCCATTGAAGAGGACCGCCTTTTTTCCATGATCTTCTGGGGGCCGCCGGGCTCCGGCAAGACGACCCTGGCCAGAGTGATCGCCGGGGAAACAAATGCCAATTTCACCAGTTTTTCTGCGGTATTGGCCGGTGTAAAGGAGCTTCGCGCCGTTGTGGATGAGGCAAAGGCCCAGTGGCGGGATCACCGGCTGAAGACAATTCTTTTCGTCGATGAAATCCACCGGTTCAACAAGGCCCAGCAGGATGCCTTTCTGCCGCACGTGGAAAACGGCCTGATTACGCTTATCGGCGCAACCACCGAGAACCCTTCCTTTGAAGTGATCGCCCCGCTCTTGTCACGTGCAAGGGTCATCCTTCTGAAGCCCTTTTCTGATGACGATCTTTTATTGATCCTGGAAAGGGCTGTCGCCGATCATGAACGGGGGCTGGGCGCCTTGTCGCTGGACGTCGAGCCGGAAGCCCTGTCCGCCATTGTCTGGTCCGCCGACGGTGATGCCAGGACAGCCCTGAACACGCTTGAAGCAGCGGCATCCCTGATCAATACGGCGCAGGGCAACGCACGGGAAGTAACCCGTAAGTTAGTCGAGGAAGCCTTTCAGAAAAAATTTCTACTGTATGATAAAGGCGGCGAGGAACACTATAACCTGATCTCGGCCTTCCATAAGAGCCTCCGGGGATCCGATCCGGATGCTGCCCTTTACTGGCTGGGCCGGATGCTGGCCGCTGGTGAAGACCCCCTGTTTATCGCCCGCCGGATGGTCCGCTTTGCTTCGGAGGATGTGGGAAATGCCGACCCGAGGGCTTTGATGGTCGCTATCTCGGCCATGCAGGCCTTCCAGTTTATCGGACTTCCCGAGGGCGAGCTTGCCCTGGCGCAGGCCGCTGTCTATCTGGCCACAGCATCAAAAAGCAACGCCCTGTATACGGGCTATGGCCGGGTCAAGGATGCCATCAGCCGTACCGGAGCATTGGCCGTGCCGCTGCATATCCGGAACGCCCCGACACGGCTCATGAAGGAATTGGATTATGGTAAGGGCTATCTCTATGCCCATGACTTTGAAGATGCCTATGTCCCCCAGGATTATCTGCCGGACCCCCTGAAGGGGCAATCCTACTATAGCCCCACAGACCGGGGTTACGAGAAAATCATCGGGGAGAGAATGGAACAGTGGCGGAAGCAACGAAACAAGCGGAAATGATGCCTGGCTTTATCGGCCCACACTCTGTGGAAGGAATGGAACGGGGGTATTTTCAGGCAAAAAAATAAAGGGGAGGTCATTAGACCTCCCCTTTATTCAGGAGGAGTGAAGGCTTCCCGCCTTCTTCGTCTTGGATCCTACTGTCGGATAAACATGCCCGTTTGTTCAGCCGGCAGGACATTTTTTATCACACTCATGTGCACATCTTGTGCCATTGACGGACCATGATTTATAAGTGCCTTGTTTTATTGGTATATCATGAAGTTTCGCAGGGGACACACCAGTGGGACCAAATGGTCAATCAGGCAAGAAATGTCGGACCGACAGGGATAGATAAAAGAATAAAATAATGATAACGATATGTTACCTGATGGACAGGAAGTGGTCTTCAAATCGACAGAATTGTCGATACGGTCATCCAATCAAGAAATTATTGACTTTTAATCATTATGACCTATCATGCTGATCTTGTTCCTATCGCCTTGTTGAGGTTTTTATGAGCCCGGATAAAAAAATGATCTGGCAGTACCGTTCCCGGCAGGAAGATCAGTTTTTCCTCCAGCCGATTGCCGTCGCCATTGTCTGTGCCGTTTTCATCGGTCTGATCCTGATCATGGGGGTTATGGATCTCCGGCGGAGCAACCGTATCCTCTTGGGATTCATGCAGAATCAGGCCTTGAGCCTTGCCGGCGTTGTCCAGCGGCTGTCGCAGGATAACCTGAATAATCTGGTTCAGGCCTTTCAACGGGATCGAGAGCGGTCGTACGTTTCCCTCAAGGATGCCGCCTTTTCTCCCCAGAAAATGCTGACCATCGCCCTTGCCGATTTAGGGCGGGAAATTGATGAAGCCTGGAAGGCAAATCAGATCAGTGATGCGTCCCTGCAGAAATTTGCCGCCGACAAGGGATTATGGATGGTGGCCGTTCTGAACGCCCAGGGGAGGGTCGTTTATCAGAGCCGGTCTCTGTCGCTTGGTCAAACCCCGCAGCGGTCGGCCGTAAGAATCAAGGAAACGGAAAAAGACGTCGATATCGGCCTCTTTACCCAGATTTTCACACAACTTGATTTCCATCGGCAGACGGTTCTGCCCGCTCCGTCGTTAAGAAGCGATGCGAATGTAGGGCGTCAGGACATTCCCTTGACATTGGTTCAGGCCCTCAACCGTTTGAATGTCGGTTATATTGCGCTCAAACGCAAAGACGGCAGCGGTACGATCCTGATTGCCCTGGATCGTGACGGGCTGAGGTATTGGGGCACCAAGGTGTCGATTGAAAAGGCCCTTGAAAAGCTAGGGGAAGGGCAAAGCCAGGGACTTGCCTACCTTGTCATAATGGATCGCCAGGGAACCGTTCTTGGCGCCACAGGGCGCATGCCAGAGAAATGGCATGAAGGAGATATGCGCCTGTCTGAGATTTTGGCCGGTCAACGGAGCATTGAGAGCCGGAAGGTTGTTTATCTGGGCAAGAGCCTGCTCGATGTGGCGGCGCCTTTTATCATGAACGAGAGAATTGCCGGGATTGTCCGGATCGGCCTGGAGCGGGAGAGCATGGACAGGATTCTTGAAGAAAACCGGAGGAACATGTTGATTTTCTCCATCCTGATCGTGTTGATTGCC